>CACJFA010000006.1 GCA_902592545.1 uncultured Pelagibacteraceae bacterium
AAACTTGAGCTATCGGTAAAAATACTTCCATAAAAAATTTAAAAGTTGTTAAAAAACAACTTAGTTAAAAGTGATAAAAGTTCCAACTAAAATCACTCCCCAGTAAGCTGTTAAGCTTGCTATAATTCCTGCTTTAATAAATGTAGTTTTAAAATTTGAGAGTTTGTTTATAATTTTTACGTTAGAAAGTAACATTTAATTCGTCAATACACCCACAACGAAATTTGTCAAACAAATATTTATTATTAAGCAACTTTTTTTGTCTAGTAGATAGTAGCCCCAAAAACTTTAATTGTATCGTCCTCAACTCCTAAAACCAATCTTCCAAGGAACTCTCCTGGGATCTCTTTATTAGTTTGTTTAATTAGAACAGTTATATGGTCTCCTCTTCTAAGGCATCCAAACGGTTCGAAAGTTTCTTTAAGATTAGTAATTAGCTTGTTATTAGCCCACTGCTTACCAAGCTCTACCTCGTTAGCACCAAAAAGCATTTGAGTGGAGAAATCTTTGGTGAAACCACCATAATCTTTGAGATTAGATGATTTAACCAAATTATCCCAAATCGGTTTGGCTAATTCATATATCTCATCATCGGTTTTAGATAAAATATCCATAAAATTTATTTGAAAAGTTTATTAGGAAGCTTTTTTCTTCTCGTTCTCATCCACTATATGGTATACAGGAACTTTCTCCATACTAAACTTACCAGTCTTAGGATCTCTTCTTGAAACAGTTAAACAATGCCAATTATCATCATCAAGTTTCATATGATCACCTCTATAATAATATCCAGGCCATCTAGTTTCTTCTCTAAACATAGTATGTTCTGTTACGCACTGAGATGTCAAAGCTCTGTGTTTAAGCTCCCATGCCCTCATAAGCTGGTGATAATCTTCAGCTCCTACGTTTTCAAGATCTTCCTCAAGCCAAGCTAACAACTCTAATCCTCTTTTCAGCATATTAGCATTAGTCATATAGTTTGTAGCTATTCCACCTACATATTCATCCATTATTCTTTGTAAACGTTGTAACCCTTGAATAGGTGAGATATAGCTTGGAGATACGGTTCCTCCGGTAATCTCATTTTGAGCAACTGTGTAATTTTCTAAAGGTTTGTAAACTTTAACTTTAAAATCTTCACATTGTTTATCTGATACCTTTAAGCCCTCAGCTTTTTTATCTTCAATGTATTTTACAGCTGCTTTTGCTGCTAATCTACCCTCAGTAAATGAGCCTGACGAAAATTTGTGAGCGCTACCACCTACAGTATCACCTGCTCCAAACAATCCATCAATTGTTAACATTCTGTTATAACCCCAAAAGTACTCCGGTGGAGACAAGTCCTCTGGTCCGCTTACCCAAGCTCCAGAACAAGTAGCATGAGAACCCATTACATATGGTTCTGAAGTTGTTAATTCAGGGTTTGTATATTTTGGATCAATATTTTGAGATGCCCAAACAACAGCTTGACCTACCGTCATTCCTAAAAAGTTTTCCCAACCAACAGTTTCTAAATGTGGATCTTGAAAAGCCTCAGTAGTAACCATATGTATTGGTCCGCCACCTGCCATTGTTTCTTGAATAAAAGCATGGTTTCTTAAACACGTAGGTGTTGGATGGTGATCTATATATTCTCCTACCAATTCTTTAGTCTGGTCGTACCATTTCTTCTCATAATTTTCGCCGTTTGCATTTTGTGTATATGTTTTTAAATGTAAGAAGTAAGCTCCAACAGGTCCATATCCATCTTTAAATCTACATAACACAATTCTATTTTCCATTTGTGTCATCTTAGCACCAGCTGCAATTGGTAATGCGTAAGCTGAACCATTACTCCAAGGAGCATACCATGTTCTACCCATACCTTCGCCAACAGCTCTTGGTTTAAATATATGTGAAGCTCCTCCTGCTGCAACAATTACAGCTTTTGCTCTAAATACATGGAAATCACCTGTTCTCATATTAAACCCAACAGCACCACCCACTCTATTCTCTTGAGCCTCATCCATCAAAAGATGAGTAATCATAATTCTATTATAAATTTTATCTGCAGATTTTTTTGCTGCCTCTGCAACAATTGGCTTATAACTTTCACCGTGGATCATTATCTGCCACTTACCTTCTCTTAGATATCTTCCAGTCTCTTCATTTTTCATCATAGGAAGACCCCACTCATCAAACATATGAACAGTTGAGTCTACATGACGAGCCATGTCATAACCTAAATCTTCTCTAACCATTCCCATCAAATCATTTCTTGCATATCTAACATGATCTTCAGGTTGATTTTCACCCCATTGCATACCCATGTAACAGTTAATTGCGTAAAGACCTTGAGCCACTGCCCCACTTCTATCTATGTTTGCCTTTTCAACACAAACAATTTTCATATCTCTGCCCCAGTGCCTTGCTTCGAAAGTTGCACCAGTACCAGCCATACCTCCACCAACAACTAATACATCACAGTCTTCGTAATGAGTTTTATGCTTAGCCATTAGTAATAAACTCCTTTTTTAAATGACTCTTTTGGAACCGCAGGAAGTTCACCATCAATATTTAGTCCTTCAGGTTCAGTGTAAAGTCTTTGCGAATTTAATTCTCCTTGTTTTATTTTTTCACCGTCTGCAAGTTTAGGAATAAATTTTCCCCATGGTTTTGTTGTTATTGGTGAAACAAAGTCTTTTGTTGTTCCATTTCTAAATTTTATTTTCCAGGAAATAGTTCCTTTTTCCTCCTCACGTCTTACTCTAACGCTATGTCCCATTGGAGCAAAATCTGCATAACCTCTTACGTCAATCGCATGATTTGGGCATGCTTTTACACATGAATAACATTCCCAACAAAAATTAGGTTCTATATTTTTTGCACGTCTAATATTTTCATCAATGTGCATTATATCAGATGGACAAATATCTACGCAGTGACCACATCCATCACATCTAGTCATATATACAAAAGTTGACATAATTTATTTTCTTTCCTTTTTTGTTATCATATTAATAATGTTTTGGCTCTTCTCTTTTTATTCCTAGGCCAAATTGCTCAGGCGCATCCGCAGGAGGTGGTAAATTATCTCTAGAACCGTCTGCTTCAGCCAAATTTTTCTGTATTGCTGCTCCAGGCTTATAGAACATGTGTGCAAATTTTGACCAGTAAACTCCACCAAATAAAACTAAATTTGAAACTACAAACAATGCAAAAAATAAGAATGATAAACCTACTTGACCATTAAATTGAGTATAAGACCAAGCTAGTCCAAAAGTTGAACATGCTAATAATGCTAGAACAAACAAATCAGCTTTAATAATTCTATACCAAGGGTGTGCTTCAGCAGAAACATCTACTCTTAAAAAAAACCAAAACCAAAATCCACCAATACATGTAAGTATTGCACCCACATGCCACAGCATTGACCACAATGTAGAAGAAGTTTTGTCTGCACCTGTATAACAAAATACTAACATCGCTGAAGCAATCCAAAAGATTATAGTTCCATACATGCCGAGAACATGTGCTAATCTTCTTTTTCCAAAACCTAATTCTGATGTCGTTCCAATGTCATAAACAGTAGTCTTAGCAATTATTTTTGCCTTCTCAGCAGCTCCAACCTCTCTTGTTGCCTGCAATTTTGCTTTTTTTGCATTATTAAAGAAATAAGTTAAATTTTTATGATGTATCATCTGAATAATTGTTCCTAAAGCAATTAAAAGAACCATTGCAATTATAAAACCTTGCATAACAACAGTAGGAACTACTTCTGATAATAACGAAAATGGATTTGTTTCAAGCATTCTACCCTTATGTTAAATTATTTTAAATAATTTTAAAGTTTTCTAGTCTAGATAACTCATCATATCAACAAAAACTATTGATAAATTTGTCTTTAATAACAACTAAAAAAATATTTACTTTCTTTTGTAATGTTGTTTTTTTGGGATCACAGACCTGACTCCTCCTTGCGGATTCTCCACATCCCCTTCTCTTCTTGGGATTAAATGAATATGGCAATGCATAATTGATTGGCCTGCAAATTTTCCTGCATTTGTGCCTATATTGAAACCTTGAACACTAGAATCTTGAATTAAAATTTTTTCTTTAGTTTTTAAGATTAACTCGTTACATGCCTGAATTTCATCTTTAGTAAGCTCAAAATATGTTTCTACATGTCTTTTAGGAACGATAAGACTATGAAATTCTGATACAGGGTAGCTATCTGTAGATGAATAAGCCAATTGGTTTTCAAACTGAAGCTCATCTTTTCTGATTTTACAAAATATACAAGGATTGTTTGGATCTTTCATATTTAAACAAGAGAGCTATATATTTTATTTAACTTAGTGTAGCAACTAGTCTTTCTTCTCTTCCATTTAAGATCTTTTATTTTTGATACTGATGTTACCCCTTTACCAGATCCAATAAGAATTATTTCATCATAATCATCGATTGATTTAATAAAAATATCTTTAAAATTAATTTTAATTTTCTTGCTTATAAATTTAAGTGTGTTTCCAAAATAACAATTTTTTTTTGGTGAAAAAATCTTTCCCTTTTTAACAAAAACTAAATTTGAAGTACCTGTTTCTAAAATTTTATCATTTGCGACTAGAGCAATATCAAATTTAGTTGGGTCAACTTTACTTAATTTCGCTAATATTTTTTTATAATAGAGATTTTTATAATTTGGTTCTACTCGTTTATATCTAAACAATAACAGATTAAAATTACTCTTTAGTTTTGGTCTTTTTCTAATTGAGACTGATATCAGTTTTTTATTTAAAGCTATACGAAATAAATTATCAGGACCTTTGTATATAGTGTTTTTGTCAATTAAATCTTTAATAATGCTTTTTAAATTTTTTTTTCTTATTCCATATTTTTTTGTAGATTTTATTAAGTTCTCTAAATGCGGTTTTAAAAGTATTAACTTAGGAGGTTTCCCAACCATTCGCATTGTGGTGAATACACCTCTAGACCCCCAAAGATCATTGAAATTAACTTCTTTAAGATTACTAAGCTGATAGGATTTTTTTAATAAGAGTGTTGCCATTTTCTGTTAAAAAAGATTCTGGATGAAATTGAAATCCATATATTTTATTTTGATTATCCTCAAGGCCCATTGGTATTTTTGTTTTGCTACATCTCATAGTTATTTTAATAGAATTAGATTTAAATGGCTCCTTTAATTTTAATGAATGATATCTTCCAACTTTAAACTGTTGATTATTTTTAAAGATTTTACTTTGATTGTTTGTTTTTATTTTAGATTGAAATCCATGATAAATTTTTTTTTGTTGTATTATTTTGCCTCCTTCATTATGCAAAATCATTTGATAACCAAGACAAATACCAATAATTTTTTTCCTTCCTTTGTATTTTTTATAAATTTTTGAAGTATTAGGATAATCCTTTGGTGATCCAGGTCCTGGTGATAAAACGATCACATCACTTTTATCAAGTAATTTCTTATTTAACTCATAATAATTTGAGCAAAAAACTTTATCAAATTTTGCAAATTGATGAACAACATTCCAAGTAAAAGAGTCTTGATGATCGATTATGTAAATCATTTAAACAACTCCAGTAAAGATTTTGCTTTAATATAATTTTCATTAAACTCTTTCTTAGGTGAACTATCTAATACTACTCCAGATGCAGCAGAGATCTCTGATTGATTTTTGTAATTTAATATAGATCTAATTATAATATTAAACTTCATATCTTGATTAAATTTAATAAATCCAAAACTTCCTGTAAAAATATTTCTACTTTCTTTTTCTTGATTATTTAGAAGTTCTAACGTTCTTATCTTAGGACAACCAATTACAGATCCTCCGGGCATCATAGCTTTGATGATATCAATCAATTTTGTATTTTTGTTTAATATTCCACCAATTGAAGTCACATAATGAAAAAGATGCTTATATTCTTCAACGTATTTTTTTTTAAGTATTTTAACACTTCCCGGCTTACAAATTTTTGATAAATCACTTCTTTCCATATCAACTATCATATTGTGTTCTTTAGTTTCTTTCTCGTTATTTTTAAAATATTTTAGAGCTGTATTTTTATTTGAGAGTAATTTTTTCTTAAAAGTTCCTGCTATTGGTTTTGTAATTATTTTGTTTTTTTTCTTATCAATTAATGTTTCAGGAGAGCAGCTTACTATAGAATAATCCTTATCTTTTATCATAAATGACTCTGGAGATGCATTAACACGCATTAATTTCCAAAAAAAATTAACAGGATTAATTAATGATTTATTTTTATATTTTGTACAAATTTTAATTTGATAAGTCTCTCCTTGTCTAATTTTTTTTGAAAATATTTCAAATATTTTTTTATATTTTTCATAAGAAATATTAATCTTAAAAGGACTTAGTATTTGAGTTTTGCTGAATTGATAATTGAATGTATGTTTTTTTATACTAGATACAACTTTAATATCATTTCTAATTTTAATTATTGTCTCAGGTTTATAAAAAACCCCTTTATAAAAATTTATCCTCTTTTTATTTTTTAAATTAATACCAATTAAATTACATAAAATTTCATAACCAAAAAAACCAAGATATAAATCTGTTTCTTTTTTGTATTTTTTTTTCTCTAACGATTTTAGAAAATTATGTATATTTTTTTTTGTTAAAACAATTTTTTTGGAAAAATCAGTATAAATGTTATACCCTTCATCTACTTTGTAAATAATTAAAGGTTTATCTGATTGATACAGATCCTCTAAATAAGGGTTAAATTTAAATTTATGCTGGCTGAGTTCTTTCAATTGCTTTCTCTACTATAGGTAAATGTATCAGACCTGCAAATAATGATAATGCGATAGATCCGTACCATGCATAGTCAAAATTTCCATTTAATTCATAAAATACACCACCTAGATATGCTCCTAGGAAAGAACCAATTTGATGGCTTACAAAAACTATTCCATATAAAAGTCCAACATATTTTGTACCAAATATATGTGCAACAATTCCATTTGTTGGAGGAACTGTAGATAGCCATAAAAAACCAAAAGTAACTCCAAAAACTACAGAATTAAATATACTTGGTGGTAAGAAAATAAAATAGATAATTGAAACGCCTCTCAAAAGATATATTGCACTTAATATTTTTTTCTTACTATACCTTGTTGCTAAATAACCACTTGTAATAGTGCCGGCCATATTAAACACTCCTATCAGAGCTAAAACCATTGCAGGAGTCCAATCAGGCAAACCTTTATCTGCCATATAAGTTGGAATGTGTGTTGCTACTAGAGCAATATGCCAACCACAAACAAAAAAACCTAGAGTAAGATAAATAAAACTTTTATTTGCAAATGCTTCTTTTAGTGCTTCTCTAGCTGTTTGATTATTATCTTGATCAACTCCCACAGGTATTTTTGGAGTACTAACAAATAGTGATACTACCAATCCAACTCCCAAAAGAAGACAAAAATACAAAAGAGTATTTTCCCAACCTGTTTCAACTAAAGAATATCTTACAAGTAAAGGTGAAACAAAATATCCAAAAGATCCTGCACATGTAACAATTCCTGTTGCAATAGTTCTATTAGATGCTGGAAAATGTTTAGCTACAACTGATACAGGAATACCTATTGCTGTTGAACCTAACCCAATTCCTATCATTACTCCTATGGTTAAAGTAAAATAGCCTCCAGTATTAAAACCAGAATAAAAAAATAAAACACCTACCAAATAAAAAACAAAGCCAATAAAGATTGCAACTGCACCTCCGTACTTATCAGTAATTACACCAAACAAAGGACTAAATACGCCCCAGAGTAATAACTGTAATCCCATAACAAATCCAAAATGGGAAATGGAAATATCTAAGTCAGTATTAAAATCAAAATAAAACAATCCAAAGGTCTGTCTTATTCCTAAAGAAATAATTACAACTACAGATGCAGCAATTAATGTAATTAGCGCTTTCTTGCTTATAGTAAAATTTTCTGAGCTCATTTAATATATTTCAAAGCTTTTTTTAAATCAGCTATAAGATCTTTAGGATCTTCTAAGCCAATATGTAATCTTACAAGATGCTCATCTTTTTCTAATTTTAAAAATATTCTATTTCCCGTTTCTCTGTATTCTTGATGCAAAGCTAAACTTTCAAATCCTCCCCAACTGTAACCGTAGCCAAATAATTTTAATGAATTAACAAATTTTCTTACAGAATTAATATTTTTGCATTTTATTTTTAAACCCATTAACCCAGATGCTCCTGAATAATATTTTTTCCACATTCTAAAATTGTAAGAGTCTTTTTTATATGGATAGAGCAGTTTTATATTTTTGAATTTAGATAAAAACTCTGCAACTTTTTTGGCATTTTCTCTGTGTCTATCTAATCTAACATCTAGAGTCCTTAGACCTCTTGTAATTAAATAAGCATCATCAGGTCCTAATCTTAAACCTGTAATCCTCTCGGCAGCTTTAACTTTTGGGAATACTTTTTTATTAACAGCTAATGAACCACCCATAACATCCGAATGACCTGAATAATATTTTGTTGCTGACACAATTGACATATCGAAACCTAGTTTGATAGGTTTTAAGAAATAAGGAGTTCCCCAAGTATTATCTATTGCTGTTAAAACTTTATGTTTTTTTGCAATTGATAGAATTTTTCCAATATCTTGAAAATCAAAAGAGTTACTACCTGGATTCTCAACAAAAATTAACTTTGTTTTTTTTGTAATATTTTTTTCCAATGTTTTTAAATCATGTGGATTATAAAAAGACGTTTTTATATTAAATTCTTTTAAAAAATTTTCAGTTAATAATCTTGTTGGACTATAAACAGGGTCAGCAGCAATGATTTCGTCACCTGGTCTAGTCACACTGAATATAGCTAAAAAAACTGCACCAAAACCTGTTGGTGTCGTGAAAACATGATAACTTTCTTCAAGCTTAGTTAAAATTTTTTGTAATATATAAGTAGTCGATGTTCCTTGCCTTCCATAATCATAATGTCCACCTGTGGGGTTCTTAATTGCTTTAGCTTGAGTTTTTCTAATATCTTTCATTGACTTAAAGATAATTGTAGAAGCTCTAACCACAGGAGGATTTACTGACTGATTATGAAAATCTTTAGCTGTATGTTTCAGGAAAGTCTTGAAGGAATTACCCATAATAAATTTGATATGTTATTAAGACAATGCTATATCCCATGAAAAACGTCAATAAAATTAAAATAGGACTAAATGAGTTACCCAAAGAAACATAGAGGCCGAAGAAAACAAGGGTCTAAAAAAAGAAGAGCTAAAAGAAAAAATAAGAAGAAATAATTCTTCTGCTATTCTTTAATCCAACCACCACCAAGCACTTTGTGGCCAAACTGGTCTTTACGATAAAAAACACATGCCTGACCAGGTGAAATACCATCTTCAGGAATTGCTAAATTAACTTTAGCATTATTGTTATCTATAAGATCAACTTTTGCTTCTAAAAGACTTCCAGTAGATCTAACTTTAACAAATAAATTTTGATCTAAATCCTCTTTATTAGTTAATAAATTTATTTCCTTTAAATAAATTGTTTTTTTTCCAAGTTTTTCTTTAGGTCCAACTATTATTTCATTTTTATCCGAATTTATCTTTAACACATAAAGGGCTTCTTTATCTGAAACTTTAATTCCTTTTCTTTGACCAATTGTGAAATTAATAATTCCATCATGAACACCAATTACCTCACCGTCTAAATTTTTTATATTTCCTTTCTGAAAGGAGTCTGGTCTGAACTTTTGTATTACTGAAGCATAATCACCATTTGGCACAAAACAGATGTCTTGGCTATCGGGTTTATCAGCAACGTTTAAATCTAAATTTTTTGCGATTTCTCTAGTTTTGTCTTTTAACATTCCACCTAAGGGAAATCTTAAATAATCTAATTGTTCTCTAGTTGTGTTGAATAAAAAATAACTTTGGTCCCTATTTTCATCTATTGCTCTATACATGTTTGTAGTTTTATTTTCTGTAATACTTTTTACATAATGACCGGTAACTAATGCATCAGCTTTAAGTTCTTTTGAAACTTCAAACAAATCTTTAAATTTAACAGTTTGATTACATTGAACACATGGAATTGGAGTTTCACCTTTTAAATAACTCTCAACAAAATTGTCTATAACACCTTGTTTAAACTTGTCTTGATAATATAAAATTTTATGCTCTATACCTAACTTATGTGCTACACGTTTAGCGTCCATTATATCTTGACCTGAACAACATTGTTTTGATGCAGCTACTTCTTTGCCATCGTCATAAAGTTTTAAAGTTATTCCAATTACATTATAACCTTCTTTTTTCATGATACCTGCCACAGTGGAAGAATCTACCCCACCAGACATTGCAACAACTACAGTAGCATCTGAAGGTTTTTTATCTAAACCGATATAATTTAAATCTTTATTCATAAGGTGGTATTTATACTGATTTACAATATAAGTTAAATTAAATGATTTTAGATTATGAACCAGGTGACAAAGTCACTAATCCTCAAAAAAAAGAATGGGGAATTGGGCAAGTACAATCTATAATTAACGATAAAGTGACAGTTAATTTTGAAAATGTTGGAAAAAAAGTAATTAACGCAAAAAACGTTGAATTAAAAAAACTGGGTAAATAAAGGTGAACTTAAAAGAGATTGTAGAAAGTTTAATTGAAAATTTTTTAGAAGCTGGAGATTTATCTATTCAATTAAGAGAAAAGGGTTTGGTGAAAAAAATAAAATCAGACAATACTCCAGTTAGTAATGGTGATTTAGAAATAAATAAATTTATATCAAAAAAAATTTCCGAGGTTACTCCTAATTTACCTATTATTTCAGAAGAAACCTCTGAAAATAAAGATAGCCAAAATTTAAAAGATTTCTGGCTTGTTGATCCTATTGATGGAACTTATGATTATATTAATAATTTAGAAGAATTTACTATTAATGCTGGTTTGATAATGAATAATAAACCTGTTGCAGGATTAATAAATGCACCTGCAAAAAAAAGAATGTTTTACTCATATGAAAAAGGTAAAGCTTTTGAGCTTAGCAACGGTAAAAAAACAAACTTAAGCAATTTACCTAGCAAGAAATCAGAAAATTTAAAATTTATTTCATACTCAACTAAAATAAAGCCTGAAATTCAAAAAATTTATGATGATTTAGGAGTAAAAGAAAATTTTAGAATGAAAAGTTCTTTGAAATTCTGTGTTGTTGCTACTGGTGAATACGATGGTTATGTAGCAGAACCTAGAGCATATGAATGGGATATAGCAGCTGGTCATGCAATTTTAGAACATGCGGGTGGAACTGTAAGTGATTTTGAAGGAAATGAAATTTTGTATGGTAAAAAAGATTTAAAAAATCCAAGTATAATTTTGAAAAATAAAAATATTTTATAATGGATGAACAATTAAGAATAATACTAATAATTATTGTTTCTGTTTCAATTTTTGGATTATTGGTATTTGTTTTTGTAAAAAATTACATAAGAAATAAAATAAATCTGCTTGTAAAAGAAGAAAAAGATAAAAAGTCAAAGTAGATTTATTATTTTTAGATATTCATTTTTTTCTATATCCATTACTTTTTTTGATGTTTCAAAATCAAAACCATTTCTTGCAAGTAAAGATATATCTTTTTTATAAAATAAAGTTCTATTATCCTCTGCTCTAGCTGGACCAATTCTTTTCTTTTTACATAATTTTATTGCAGAAAAAAAATCTTGATCTGAATTATCTTCTTTTATTTTTTCGACTGTATCTTTAATAAATGTTTCGTTAATTCCTTTTCCAATTAGATAATTTCTAATCTTATTAATTGAGTTTCCTCTTTGAATCATGCTTTTAGCTTTACTTTCAGAATAAAATTGATCATTTATAAATCTGTTTTTTTCTAAGTCGGACAAAACAATATCAATCAATTTATTTACATCTTTTTTTCTTACATCAGATGCTGATAGTTTCATGTATTTTTTTAATAAATAAGTTTTAAGTTGTTGTTTTGAAGGAGCATACTTTTCAACATAAGCAAAGGCAAAATTACGCATCTCATCAACAGTTACTTGAAGCGTTTTTTTTCTATTTCTTATAGGAATCATTGTTAGATTTAATATAATATATCTAAATGATTGAAGAAATTTATACTTATTTCACAATTGAGACACTTTACATGTGGATCAACCTTGGTGTTCTACCTTTTTGGTTTATCTTGATAGTGTTTCCTCAATCACATTTAAGTAGAATTTTTGTAACATCAATTTTTCCCTTTTTTATATTAAGTGGTGTTTATATCTTCATTTTATATAAATCTTATTTAATTGGTTACGATTTTGATGGAAATTTCTCTCTTTACTTAGGTCTAAACGAGTTATCTAGATTGTTTGAAGATCATTTGTATATAATGATATTTTGGACTCACTTTGTAGCAATAAACTTATTTATTGGTGGCTGGATTGTTAAAGACTCTCAAAAGTTTTCTATAAATAAAGTTTTGATGGCTGTGCCATTAATTGTGACTTATTTAATTGGTCCAATAGGTTTATTTTTATACTGGATAATAAGAATTTTTTACGCAAAAAGAATTAGTTTATATGAGTAATCATATAGATTTCTATTTCGATATAATTAGCCCATATGCATATATTGCACACAAAAAAATTCTTAAACATAAAAATATCATATTTAATTACAAACCAGTCTATTTAGGTGGACTTCATAAGCTAGCTGGAATTGATTCTCCTGCATTTAATAAACACAAATTGAAAAATAATATAAACGATTGCAATTTGGTATCTGAAAAAAATAATATTGAATTCAAATGGAATTCTAATTTTCCAATAAATTCTTTAAATATAATGAGAGGATATATTAGTGTTAGTAAGGATAAGCAAAACGATTACTTAAATTGTTTTTTTGATGCTTATTGGAAAGATAATAATGACTTATCAAATGTTGAAAATATATCTAAATTAATAAGGGACTTAAATATTGATAGCGAAGAATTTTTTCAATCCATAAAAAAACAATCTGTTAAGGATCAATTGATTAAATTAACCACTGATGCTTTTCAAAAAGAAGTTTTTGGAACTCCAACCTTTATTGCTAATAATAAAATTTTTTGGGGACAAGATAGACTTGAATATGCTTTAGAAGAAATTGGTACTAATTAAATTATTTTAAAGTTACTACTAGCTATAGAACCAAACCCACCATCAATATGAGATACTTTTTGATATCCCATATCTTTTAAGGATTTGACGGCTAAAGCTGATCTTACACCTCCTGCACAAAATAAAACGAATTCTTTATTTTTGTCTATTTGTCCATTTTGAAATATTGGACTATTAGGATCTAGATATACTTCAAGCATTCCTCTTGGTATATGGCTCGCACCTTCAACACTACCGGTGTTTTCTAGCTCATTACTTTCTCTTATATCAATAAGATTACAATTTTTATTTTGAACCATTTGATAAGCTTCTTCTGCATCAATTGTTTTAATTTCACTCATAGCCTCAGAAACTAAATTTTGAATTGTTTTAATGCTCATAATTTTATTTTAAATTACCTCAAAAAGATTATATTGCTATAAAATTATGTTAAAAATTAACTCTAAAGCTCCAGCATTTGTAGTTCCATCAACAACAAATAATAAATACTCATTAAAGGATTCAATTGGAAAATATGTTATTTTGTACTTCTATCCTAAAGATGACACGCCTGGATGTACTATTGAAACTAATGATTTTAATAAACTTCTTTCTAAATTTAAAAAGTTAGATTGTGAAGTATATGGAGTTTCAAAGGATAGTTTAAAAAGTCATGATAAATTTAGAGATAAATATAAAATCAAATTCGACTTACTTGCAGACGAAGAAATAAAAGTTCTTAAGAAGTATAAAGTTTGGGGTAAGAAAAAATTTATGGGCCGTGAATTTATGGGAATAATCAGATCGACTTATTTAATCGATAAAAAAGGCAAAATACTTAAAGTTTGGGATAATGTTAAAGTAAAAGACCATGCTAAAGAAGTATTAGAAACTCTTCAAAATATAGTTAAAAAATAAAAAAGGCCCCTTATTTCTAAGGAGCCTTTATATATTATTGAGAGATATTTTAGTCTCTTATTGCGTAAGCTTTAACTCCCACTTCAGCAACATCAGTACCAAGTTTTTCTGCTTGAACACTAATTCTAAGACCAATAGTTTGTTTAAGAACTCTAAAAGTAATGTAAGAAAGTATGAAACTAAACAAACATACTGCAATTACTCCGGTTAACTGAGTTCCAAAATTTGTATCTGGATTGCTTATCGGAACGACTAAAGTTCCAAATATACCTGCAAACATATGAACAGGAATTGCACCTACTACATCATCGATTTTTTTACTTTCTAAAAATTTTGTACCAAAGTACATAATTAATGATCCAATAGCTCCAATTACAATTGCTAATACAGGACTTGGGGTCAAAGGTTCAGCCGTGATTGCAACTAATCCAGCTAATGCACCATTTAACATCATAACGATATCAGTTTTTCCACCAAGTAATCTTGTGACTACAGCAGCAGCAACTGTTCCAGCGGCACCTGCTAAATGAGTGTTAACTGCAATTTTACTAATTGCATTCACGTCATCAAAAGTTCCCATAGCTAATTGACTAAAACCATTAAAACCAAACCAACCAAACCAAAGTAAAAATGTTCCAAGTGTTACTAATGGAATTGAGGATGCAGCAAACGGTACTAAAGATTTAGTTTCACCTGATTTTGAGAATCTTCCTTCTCTTGCTCCTAACACTATAACTCCAGCTAATGCAGCAGCACCACCACAAGCATGAACTAAAGTTGATCCAGCAAAGTCAGAAAAGCCTGAAGTTGCTAACCAACCTCCACCCCACTGCCAACCCATTGAAATTGGATAAATTATTCCAGCCATGATTGCAGCAAAGATGAAGAAAGGCCAAATTTTAATTCTTTCAGCTACAGCTCCTGAAACTATAGAAGCAGTTGCACATACAAACATTGTTTGAAAGAACCAGTCTGAATAATCCGAATAACCAGTAGCTAATTCAGAAGAATCACTCCACATAGAAAAAGATCCAATAAAACCACCTTCTGGAATACCATAAGCTAAATTATAGCCACATAGAAAAAATATTAATGAACAAATTGCAAATTTACCAATGTTTTTGGCTGCAATTGTTGATACACTTTTTGTTGTTACTAATCCGCTTTCAAGCATACAGAAACCTGCAGCCATAAAAGCAACTAATACACCACCTAGATAAAATCCAAGCGAGTTAAAAATATATTGTCCTTCAGCTGACATTGTTGTTTCTGCTGAAGCAAAGTTAAATAAGCTTAATAAAGATATTAAACTTATAATTAAAGTTTTTAGAATTTGAGTCATTATCTCTCCTTGTTAAGAAATGTTTCATATAAAAATTTTTGAAATAAAGAATTGCTTATAAGACAAAAGAGTTATGCTATTTAAGCATGTATAAAATAAAAAGGCCCCATTTCTGGGGCCTTTAGTTAACTAACTAGAGAGAGAGATTTTAGTTAATATTATTTTACAGAGGCTCCTCAATGAGATAACGACATGGAGATCGAAGAGCCTCTATATTGCATTGCATGCAATTAGTCACGAATTGCGTATGCTATTACTCCTGTTTCTGTAACGTCAGTACCTTTGGTTTCAGCTTCTTTACTTAATCTAATTCCAAACGTAGCTTTCATTATTGACCAGATTACATAGGACACAGCAAACACAAAAATGTTAATTGAAAGTACACCAATTAATTGTGCACTAAACGATGCATCAGTGTTTGTTAATGGCACTGCTAATGTTCCCCAAATACCAGCAAACATGTGAGCTGGAATTGCACCTACAACATCGTCAAGTTTGAAACTGAATAATAATTTAGTTCCAAATACTACGATCAATCCACCTACAGCTCCAATGAAAATTGCTGCTAAAGGTGATGGCGCTAATGGTTCCGCTGTAACAGCTACAAGACCACCAATTGCTCCGTTTAACATTTGAATTACATCTGTTTTACCAAACATTAATCTTGTGATTATTGCAGCGGCCATAACACCTCCACAAGCAGCAAGATTTGTATTGATAAATATACTTGATACAGCAACTGCATCATCAAATGTTCCAATAGCTAGTTGAGATCCACCGTTGAATCCAAACCAACCTAACCATAATATAAATACTCCAACAGTTACTAATGGAATTGAAGAAGCAGCAAAAGGTTTAATTGCTTTCGCCTCACCTTTGCTATCAAATCTTCCATATCTAGCACCTAACAACATGATACCTGCTAAAGCAGCTGCACCCCCTGTTGAGTGTACTAATGTCGAACCAGCAAAATCAGAGAAGCCTAGTTCTGCTAACCAGCCTCCACCCCATTGCCAACCCATAACGATTGGGTAAATTACTCCAGCTAAAATAGCTGCAAATAAGAAAAATGGCCATAGCTTAATTCTTTCAGCCATAGCACCTGAACAAATTGAAACTGTTGTGGCACAGAATACCATTTGGAAGAACCAGTCTGATCCATCAGCATAACCTGTATCAACTGCACTTGCATCTGACCAAGGTGTAAATGTTCCAATGTATCCTCCTTCAGGAATTCCATAAGCTAAATTATAACCAAAAAGCCAAAACATAATTCCGGCAATTGAATATAGACCTATATTTTTAGCACAAATTACTGATACACTTTTTGAAGTTACCATACCAGATTCTAGCATCGCAAAACCTGCTGCCATGAACATGACAAGGAAACCACAAATTAAAAATAGAAGCGAGTTAAATATCGCTTGAACTTCTCCAGAGACAGTTGTCTCTGCCATACCTGCACTACTCATGTTTAATAAAAATATTAAACTAAGAAGCGGTGCTGATATTTTTTTTATTATTTTAGTCATTAGACCTCCACTTGTTTAAGTGGTGTCTTATAGTTTTATTAATTTTTAAAACTAACGCTGATTAGGAAAATTGGCTATGCAGTTTTTGCATATAGTAACAGCCCTAAACGTGTTTTTAAAACGTTAGGGCTGTTAAAAAAAATATTATCTGTTGAATACTTCTTTTAAAGCTTTAGCTGGTAAGAATTTTACCTTTTGAGAAGCAGCAATTTGAATCTGCTCACCCGTTCTTGGGTTTCTTCCAACTCTTGCTTTTCTCTTAGCTACTTTGTACGTACCAAATCCAGCAATTTTTACTGAATCATCACCTTTTAGAGCATCTAAAATAGTGTTGGTAATTGTATCAAAAGTTCGCTCAGCATCTGCTTTGCTCAAATTTAATGAGCCAGAAAGCTTAGCAATTAGTTGTTTTTTGTTCATTTTAGCTCCGGTTTTGTTGATTAATATTTATACTTGTCATAAACGTTGATAAATCAAGCTTTTTTTTAGTGTTTAGTTTTTTAAAACACACAATATGTTGTAAAAACTTAAATTAACGTTGGATTTATTGACTTTTTTAAACGTTTTATAATGTGAATTATCTAAATAAACCTAGGTCTTTTAGATCATTAAATGTGGTGAAAAACATCAATGATAGCAACAAAAACAATCCGATTCGAAAAAATCCTTCTTGAGTTTTTTGAGACAAAGGTCGGCCTAAAACTTTCTCAAAAGCATAAAACATTAAATGTCCTCCATCTAACATTGGTATTGGAAATAGATTAATAAGACCCAAACTTATTGAAATATAAGCCATCATACTAATAAAAGCCAACACTCCAAACGTTGCAACTTGTCCAGAAATTTTAGCAATTCTAATTGGTCCTCCTAATTGAGAAGTATCTGCTTTACCTAAAATCATTCCTCCGATGTATTTAAGTGAGGAAACGCTTACAAAATAAACTTCATAACCTGCATGATATAAAGCCTGAGCAGGTCCTAATTTAACATGGTTAACTTTATTATTGTAGGCACCAAGCTTAATACCTACCATTCTTTTATTTATTTTATTTCCTAATCCATCATCACCTTCAACAATATTAGGTTTTACTTTTAATATTAATTCATCATAGGAACGCTTAACTTTAAAGTCTATAAAATCACCAGTAGACATAGTGATAAACTTAGAAACTTCCATAATACTTTTAACTTCATTACCATCTATTTCTAAAATTATATCCTCAGCTTTTAGCCCTCCTGCCATTGCAGGACTATCTTTTTGAACTTCGTTAATTACTGCAGGAGTAAAATCTTTGCCTATGAAAGTATAAATTGAAAAAAATATTACTATAGCTAATAAAAAATTAGCCAAAGGTCCTCCAAATACGATTAAAACTCTCTGATATAAAGGTTTTAAAATAAATAATTTTTCCCGTTCCTCTTCATTATATTTTTCTAATATTTCTTGATGATCAGCTTGTGAATAAACATTCCTATCTCCAAAGAATTTTACATATCCGCCTAGAGGAATTGCACATATTTTCCATCTTGTGCCTGATTTATCATTCCAACCAAATAACTCTTTACCAAAACCAATTGAAAAATCTGTAACACCTACTCCATATTTTCTTGCAAAATAGTAGTGTCCATATTCATGTATAAAAACTACTACTAAGATAAGTATTAAAAATGGAATGATATAACTAAGCATACGTTAAATATATTATTATTTACAATTAACTCAATAAGCTAAAATGCCTTATTATTACTAAATTTTATAATTTACTTTAAATTTTGATCATTAATACTGTATAATATATTTATGCCTTCATTTGATGTGATAAGTAAAATTAATTATCAAGAATTTGATAATGCTTTAGCTAATTGTTTAAGAGAAATCAGTAACCGTTATGATTTTAAAGGACTTCATATTTCAATTGAACGAAAAGATAAATCAGTCACTACTAATGCGCCTGATGAATTAAAATTAAAGCAAGTAAATGAATTATTACAAACCCATTTAGTTAGAAGAAAAGTAGATCCAAGGGTTTTAGAAGTTAAAAGTTCAGAAGGAGCGTCAGGAGGATCGATTAGACAAGTCAGTGAATTAAAAGAGGGTATTAGCCAAGAAAATGCTAAAAAAGTAATTGCTGACATTAAAAAACTAAAACTTAAAATTCAGATTAAAATCCAAGGCGATGAATTAAGAGTAGATGGTAAAAAGAGAGATGACCTTCAAGAAGCCATCGCTGCAATCAAAGCAATTGATATAGGTCTTCCAATTGATTTTATTAATTTTAGAGACTAATTAAACTTGTTGAATTAAAGATGCGCTATTATTTGTAGGCTTATTAACGTCTTTTGAAACTTCATGAAAAATTAAATTAGGAATTTTACGTTCCTTTAAAAATGTAGAACCTTGTAATTCTAAATTTAAATAACGATTAATATCAGCTTGATTTAAAATAACTGGTTGTCGGTGATGAATTTCATTTATATTTTCTTTTGCTTCCTCTGTAATCAAACAGAACTGATCATTTTCATAGATGCCAGCGAAATAAATAGGATTGGTATCTTCACGGGTAAAATAATGAGGAATTTTTTCTTTTTCTTCTCTTTTCCACTCATAAAAACCATCTGCAACAGCAACACAACGATAGTTTTTTATTAGTTTTTTAAATGAAACCTTTTCATCAATGGTCTCAAGTCTTGCATTAATCAAAGCTTTAAAATCTTTTTCTTTAGCCCATCCAGGAACTAAACCCCATTGTAGATTTTCTAAAGTGTTTCCATTTTTATATTTTTTTATTACAGGTAGTTTTTGATATGGATGAGCGTTATAGTTTTCAGTATCTTCAACCTGAATTGCAGATTTTACTAATTTATTTGTTTTTGTTACGGGGTTTTTTACTACGTATCTTCCACACATTATATTGTTTGTTGTTTCATTAATTCTTCTATTTGCTTAATCATTATTTTTGGTGATCTCATAGCAGGGTAAATTTCTTGCGCTTGCTCATAACTTCTTATTGCTTTTTCATAATTTTTTAGCTGAATATTTACTAAACCCTGGCCTGCTAAAGCTCCAAAGTGTCTTTGTTCCAAGGCTAATACTTGATCTATATCATTTTGAGATTTTTCAAATTCTCCTAGCATATAAAGCACAGTTGCTCTTTTATTCCAAGCTTCAGCCCAACTTTGATCTAGATTAATAACCTCAGTAAAAATATCTTTTGCTTTTATATAGTTTTGATCTCTCACAAATTGAGAACCCTCCTCTAATCTTGCAGTAAGTTTTTCATCTGTTGGATGAGTGCTCCACAAGGCCCAAATTTCTTGTTCAATTATAAAAGCTACTTTTGATTTATTTGCTTTTAACTCATTAAATAATTGGTTCAGTCTTGTATCTCTTTCGTTTGCTAAACTAACTTGTGAAAATAAATAAAACAAAATTACTAAGAATAACTTCTTCATATTGAGATATTATCAAATATTAGAATTAGAGTCTTTGGTCTTAAGTGTCTTTGTTGTTATTTTTACAACTATAAAAAGAAATATCTTTTTCTTTTTCATCTTGTTTTATATTGGTTGTGATTTCGTGAATAAGTTCGCCTGTTTTTCTAGTATAGACTGCAGACTCAGAGTAATTCCTCTCTTTATCGAACGCTTGAATTAAGAATATATCCTTATTCGAAATTTTAACCTCTAAATCAATTTTATTAAAAAATTCTGATAAATTTTTAACATTTAGAATATCTGGTGTTTTAGACTCGATTATTAACTTATTAATATCTTTTCTTTTAATTTGATCTTTTGTGAAAGATTCAAAGTTATGGTCTGGATTTTTTAAAATTACTTTTTCAAATTTACAATTTAAGTTCAAATCAGAATTTAGTGTAATATTTGTATTTTGAGCTTGAGCAAAACTAAGGCAACATAATAAGCTAAATATTGATAGAAAGATTTTCATTTAATTTATTATATTAATAATACTTTTTTTTATTGTTTCACTTACTTTTATTGTTCCATCTTTGTTGGGGTGTATACCGTCCTGTTGATTCAAACTTGGATTAAGTGCCACACCTTCAAGAAGAAATGGGATTAACGCTAAATTATATTTTTTCGATAACTTTGGATAAATAGCATCAAACTCTTTTTTATATTTTTCCCCATGAGTATCTGGTGCCATCATTCCAGCTAAAATAATTTTAATTTTTTTATTCTGAGCGACTTTTATTATTTGTTCTAAATTTTTTTCCGTTTCCTCTGGCTGGATTCCTCTAAGCATATCATTAGCACCTAATCCTAAAATAATTAAATCAATACCTGGCTCTGATAAACTCCAATCAGCTCTATTTAATCCTCCTGATGACGTGCTACCAGAGACACTTCCATTAATGACTTTAATATTTAACCCAGCTTGCTTAAGATTGTTTTGTAAAACTATTGATAAATGCTGTTCTTTAGGTAACCCATAACCGGCCATCAAACTATCACCAAATAAAACTACCTTTTCTATTGCGCTTGCGTTTATGTGCACTAGAAAGATTATCAAAATTTTTGTAAATAAACTTTTGTTCATGAGTACTCTTCTTAAATTAAAAAAAATAAATCTCAAATACCAAACTGGCAAAGATAGTATAAGTGTTTTAAAGAATATTGATTTAAATATTAAGAAAAAGGAAACTGTTTCAGTAGTTGGAGAAAGTGGCTCAGGTAAAACAAGTTTAATAATGTTAATTGGAGGCTTAGAAAAACCAACCTCTGGTAAAATAATTTTTAATGATCAAGAAATAACTGGCCTTAGTGAAGATGAAGTATCTGAGATAAGAAAGAAAAATATTGGAATAATATTTCAATCTTTTTATTTGATTCCTAATTACACAGCAGTTGAAAATGTTGCTTTAACGCTTGAACTTAATAATTTTAAAAATCCAGAAAAAGAAGCAAAGATTTTATTAGATCGTTTTGGTTTAAAACATCGTTTAAATAATTTACCAAGTCAATTATCAGGTGGTGAACAGCAACGGGTTGCTATCGCTAGAGCAATTGCGATGAAACCAGAACTAATCTTAGCAGATGAACCAACAGGAAACTTAGATACTGAAAATTCTATTATGATTGCAAATATTTTATTTAAATATGTAAAAGAAGAAGGTTCTTCTTTAATCATGGTAACTCATGATCCTAAGCTTGCAGACAAAGCTAAAAGAAAAATAAAAATAAAAGATGGAAAAATTAAATAATCCTTCAGAATTTAATTTGGTTTTTAAATATGCTTTAAAAGACTTAAGTAGAAATTATCATAAAATTTCTAGTATCATTGTTACGCTATTTATAAGTCTCTTTATCTTAAGTGCTATTTTCACAATTGAAGATAGTCTTAAAAAAGAACTTAATGATAATGCAAAAGCACTTTTAGGTGGAGATTTAGAGATTGATTACAATCGTAATCAAGGAAATTTAGATCTAGTTAACAAAGTAAAAGAATTTGCAACTGTTTCTCAAATGATTGAGTTCAGCACTATGCTTTCAACTACTGGCAGAGAAAAAAATAAATCATTATTTACTAGAATTAAAACTGTGGATGAAAAATATCCTTTATATGGAAATGTTGTTTATGAACCAATTAGTGCTTATGAAAGAATGCAAAAAGAACCTAATACTATCCTGATCAATGAAAGTTTATCAAAAACCCTAAATATTAAAATTAACGAAATAGTAAAAGTTCAAGATCAAAATTTTACAGTAATTGGAATTATTAAATCAGTACCAGATGTAAGTGGATTTGTTGCATTTGGCGATTGGGCTTTAGCAGGAAAACAAACTTTAGAACTTTTAAAACTAAACGGTATTGGAAGCTTTTTAAACTATGAATACAAAGTAAAGTTTAATGAAAATGATAAGCCAGTAGAAATTGAACAACGAATTGAAGAAATCTTTAAAGACGATCAAAAAGTTAAACTTAGATATCCTGAAAATTCTGCAAGTGGAATTAAAAGGATAATTAATAATTTTTCTCAATTTTTATCCCTTGTATCTATCAGCGCAATGTTGATAGCGGGCATTGGAATAGCAAATACTCTGCTTTCTTTTATTAATCAAAACAACATGTCGATAGCTGTAAGAAAAGCAGTTGGCTTTTATTCAAGCAATATTAAAACACTATATTACCTTCAGTTATTTATACTTTTATTTATCATCACTGTTGTTGCTTATGGGTCGAGTTTTTTAATTGTGCCAATAGCAGATAAATATTTATCCGATGGATTAGGATTGAATGTTTATCCAGTTTTTTCGTTACTTAATTTTTTAAAAATATTTTTGGTAGGATTATTGGTTCTGGTAATTTTTTCTATCCCAACAATCAGTTCTATTGATCAAGTAAAAGCCTCTAATTTATTTAGAAACGTATTCCAAAATCTTCAATTTTATTATTCTAAGAGATCAGTTGTTCTAAGCTTTGTTTTGCTATCTATATTAATTTTATTATTCACAGTTGGATCTGAACAACCCTCTTATAGCTTGGGTTACTTTGCTGCTTTTTTTGTGTGTTTAATTGTATTTTTCTTGCTTTCAAAATTAATCATTTTTTTTCTAAAAAAATTCAAATCTAGTCCAATAATTTCTTTAAAAGTTTCAATTAAAAATATTACTCAAACAAAAAGTATAACTCCCATTACAGTTATGTCTCTTGGCTTAGGGGTTACTTTGCTATTAACCCTAGCTTTAGTTGGTACAAATTTTCAAAGAGAAATTGCTAAATCTATTCCTGATATTGCACCTGATTATTTCTTCGTAGGTATTCAAAAAGGAGAAAGAGAGAAATTTGAACAAGGAATTTTAAATATGGATCCAAATGCATCTATTGAAATTGTGCCAATGGTATCCTCTGGAATTGTAAAAATTAATGGTGTGGATCCTGACACTTATGTTAAACCAGATAATGATAGTTACTGGGTAATTGGTAGTGAACGAAGATCTTCATGGGTAGAAGATGTACCTGAAGATAATCCAATTTTAGAAGGTGAATGGTGGGATTTATCAAACCCTAATCAACTTCAAATATCACTTGATGCAAAAGTTGCTAAAGATTTAAATATCCAGTTAGGTGATGTTTTTACTTTAAATGTTTATGGGCGTGAAATTGAAGGAAAAATAATTAATTTCAGAGAGGTAGATTATCGAGATTTAAGCATCAACTTTGCAATGTTATTTAACCCTCAATATGCAAAAAATATTCCACACGAATATTTAGCCACTGCAAAATTTAATTCAAATAAATTTGATGAAACTGAAATGCTTGAAATCATGCCTAGTTTATCAATGATAAAAATTGCAGATTACTTATCTAAAGTTACAGCTGTTTTGAATAAGGTATTTATTGCAGTTACTTTAATTTCGGCAATTACTATTGTTATCGGTTTAATTGTCATTTCAAGTGCAATTATGGTTCAAGGAAAAGTAAAAGAATATCAAAATTTAGTCTTTAAAATTTTAGGTTTTTCAAAAAAACAAATTGTTTTTTCATCGTTAATTGAATTCATCATTATTTTTAAATCTGTAATTTTAATCGCAATATTCTTTGCAGTGATTGGTTCAAAATTTATTATGGAAAATATTTTTGAGCTAGTATGGATGTTTGACTTTAAAGTTTTAATTTATTTAGGATTTTCGATTGGCTTTGTTACTTTAATTTTAATATTACTAACAAACTTAAAATATCTAAATCCTAAAGTTTATCCTTTAATAAGAAATCAATAATTAGAATTTAGAAATTTTACTATCTAAGGAAATTAGATTTAATTCTACTTTTAATTTTGGGTATCTTTTTTTAATTTGTTTTTTAATCTTAGAGAACGACTCTTTATGAATTTTTTTTTCATTAGCTTGGCTAAATTCCTTTTTTCCATTTGCAATTTTGGCAGCACCACAATCTTTATGATTAATGACAATTAATTTTTCAATTTTATGCAATTGAATAGAGGTTGCTAAATTGTCATAAAACGTTTTATGCCATTGCTTAAATTTATTATGAGTAACCCCAACCGCTGCACCTGCAATTGTGAATGCACTATATTTTCCTGTTAGTTTTTTTTTCTTTAAATGATTATGAACTAAATGTTGAAATCTTGGATCAATACAAGATAACACCATTGCTTTAAATTTTGAATTCTTCAATTTAATTCTACTTTAAACATAGCCTCGTTTCTTCTATTCATTGGAAGGGTAAATGGGCTATCATAGGTTGCTCTAATAGGTGGGCTTATAATTGATATATTTTTATTTTGTAACTCTTTTTCTAAGATTTCTTTATGTTTAAGAAAATTTTTATCCGAAGCTCGTCCAGAATACCTCAATACTGCGTAGTATCCTCCTTCGATATTAACTATTTTAACGTCTTCCCTGCTTGGATTTGGTGCATTCTCTGAATTAAATTTAGAGGGCAAGTAAAATTGCATACTCATATTTCCGTTTTTTTCAACTTGAGTAACTGGGGTAGTCATTTTAATTTTCTCTTGGGTATCGTTTCTGCCTGAAATATAATTAAATAACTTTCTAAAATTACTATCTATTCCAGATGTCATAGTTTCAACAGCTAAACGATCAGAATATTTTCTAATCTCATAAACTTCATTTTTAGAGACAACTTCATAATTTGCTTCTTCGTAAGCCATAACTGTAGAATAAGGTAAAATAAATAAACTACAAAATACTATAAAATAAAGTTTAATAATTTTCATTTTTACATAACTTTATATTCAAAATTTTGTGTAGTTTCATTAATTTGAATTAATTTAGCTCCATTTCTCTCATGAAAATTAGTTGCCATTTCTGTTAGAGGTGAAAGAGTTACCAATCTATTTAAATGATTAGATTTTTTAATTTTTTTGAATACTTCTTTTACTATTAATTTTCCTCCACCCTTTTTTTTAGACCATACGGTGTAAGCAATTGCTATTTGACCACCAGACTGATCTCGCATAGCAGTTTGTAGAAATGCATCAGTGCTAAGTTTTTCTAACTCTTCAACACTTTTTGGAATTTCATTTGTATAAGCAAAACACATTACTGCATGAATTTCTCCTTTGTATTCAACTCCAAAAATTTTTCTTCCGTATCCCGTTCTAAACTTATTATCTAACTCCGGTCTTACAGGATCTTCATCTGTATTACATTCTTTTAGCTCAACAAGTTTTGCACCTTTAACCCAACCAAAAAAGTTATCGATATTTTTACTTAAGACTTGTCTATTTTTTCTTAATCTAGCTTTAATTCTTGGATTAAATTTTTTTTTCATGATTTAAATAATTTAAACATTTATTCAAAATTTAGTATGTGTAAAAAAATCATATTAGATAATCGTATAAAAGCTTTGAACTAGTTACGAAAATTAGAGCATATATAAAATTATAAAATAATTTTTCTTCTATAATTTTAAGTAATTTATATCCAATCAATATTCCTAATAAAGCAACTGGAAATAATATAGCTGACTGTTTAAAAGACTCTAAATTTGTCATAGACAAATTAATATACAAAGGAAGTTTAATTAAATTCACAAAAGTGAAAAAAAATATTCTTGTTCCAACATAGATTTCTTTTTTCATTCTAAGTGGAAGTAAGTAAAGACTGGTTGGAGTTCCTCCAGCATGCACACAAAAACTTGTAAAACCTGCAACCACAGAACAAGCTCCACCTTTTAAAAAATTTTTCTCTGATTGTTTTTCTTTGTCTTTTTTAAAAAAAAAATAATGGCCTGCAAATAAAAATCCCATTACTCCAATTATAAATTTTAACAAATCTTCTGAAAAATATGAAAAAGTTAAAGATCCAATAATTATACCAATGGCTGCAAATGGAACCATTAGTTTTAAAGTTCCTAAATCAAATTCTTTTCTATATTTATAAACAGCAATGAAATCTGAAAAAATTAGAATTGGTAAAATAATTCCTAAAGCTTGATTTAGCGGCATCACTATTGTCATTAACGGAACAGAAATTAAAGTCATGGATCCACCTAGGCCTGATTTTGCAATTCCGTATAAAATTATGGCTGGAACAACTGTAAAAAAAAATAATAAGTTTATTTCCATTTATTTAATGATTTTAATAATTTCGATCCTAAAGGGCTAATTGGTTCCTGAAGTATTATTTCTTTTCCAGTTTTTTGTTTTACTAATTGTAATAGTTTAGTTGCTAAACCTTGTTTTCTAAAAATTGGATTAACAAAAATATACTCTACCTCACCTTTTTCATTAAATCTAACAAAGCCTATTGTTGTATTTTCATTTTTAAGGGTAAAAACTCCCTCAGTTTCCTCAATTTTAAAATTTGAAACTTCCAGACTGTTCATGAATCCTAGTAATTTAGGAGTAAAAGGATTACTGCTATCGCAGCAATAATGGAGCTAACAACAATATAATTAAGCTTAATATTGAATTTTTTTTCTAAGAACTCAGTGATTTGTTCCCAGAATAATACTATTAAAAAAATAATTATAGCTGGCAATATATATTTAATCATAATTAAGCTTTGTCATCGCTGACATAAACCGAAACACCTCTTGTATTTAAATCAACATCAAATTTTTTATGTAATGGGGGGAATGCTCTTTGTGAACAATCTAATCTGTCACAGGTTCTGCAAGAAACTCCAATTGGAATTTCAGTAGATTTATCATTTATATTTACGTTTTCAGTATAAACAAAATCTTTTGCATATTTTGCATCACAACCAAGTCCTATAGATAAAACACTTTTAGCTTGACCAAATCGTCCAATACCTTTTTCAACAGTTCTTGCAATACAAACGTATTTTTCACCATTATTCATTTTGCTTACAGCCGCCTGAATAACCCCTGGTCTAGTAAAAGCAGAATAAACATTCCATCGTGGACAAGCACCACCATATCTTGGGATATCTATACCTGATAAAGAAAATCTTTTAGAAATATTACCTGCCATATCGACTCTTAAAAAATGAAAAGGAATTCCAGGAAGTTTTGGGTCTTGAAGACAAGTTACTCTATGAGCCACTTGTTCAAAAGATGTTGCAAAAGTATTTTGAAGTAACTCTAAATCATATTTAAGTTTCTTACACTCAGAATGAAATAATTTATAAGGCATTAAAATAGCTGCCCCACAATAATTGAGTAAAGCAACTTTAGTTAACTTTTTTGACTCCTCAGATGGAAAACTAAATTTAGAAAGATAGTCATCAATTTCTTTATTTGCGCCTTCTTGTGCTATTTGTGCAGCTGCATGTAATTTTTTTGTTTCTAGTGAACTGTAATCACTAAGCAATAACTCTTTTTTATTTTTATTATAAATTTTTGAAAATGGTTTGCTTTCATCAGGAATAACATCTTTTACAGTAATAGAATATTCTGAATACAAATATTCACACAAAGCAATGTATCTTGTACGATTATTTTTTTGAATTTTATCAAAAACTTTATTTGCAAATTCTTCTAATTTAGGAAAATAATTTTTATTATCCTGTAAAAAGTCTGAAATAACTTCTCCTGGAAAAGAATTTTTTCTATTATCAACAATCTTCCCAGAAATTTTTTCAATTTTATTAATTAGCTCGTGATCTTTTTTCTTTAAAATATCTCCAAGTCTTACAATTGCTTTTCCAATTTTTGGGTTGGTACTAACTAAATCTTTTACTTCAGGTCCTAAAATATCTAAATCCTCAAATAAACTATCATCTAAAATCTCAGAAATTGTATTTTGAAGATTAATATCTGTCTTTGAAGTAAGATCAGATAATTGAATATTTAATCTTTCACATAAGTTTAATAGGAGGTCGCCATCAATTTTTCTTTTTCCGCTTTCAATAAGATTCAAATAACTTGGTGAAATGTTTAAATCTTCTGCTAATTTATTTGCTTGAAGACCAAGCTGTCTTCTAAAAGACTTGATTTTAGGCCCTATTTTTAAATCTATTTGACTCATATTTACTATTTGTAAATTTTGTAAATTTTTTTTTACAATATTTTTTCCCTATTTACAAAGCTTTTTAACGTTTTTTATAGATTTTGTAAATTCTGTAAAATATATAATTTACATGGATAAAAATTTAAAAAACACAGAAAATGAAGCTCAAATCATCAAAAAAGAGGACTTAGATCAGCACAATAGTAGAGGAATCTATATGAGAGATGATCATTGTGATTGGGGTTCAAGTGGAATGAGTGAGCTAATCAAAGCCTTAGACGATAGCAACTAATTCATTCCTCTTAATCAATTTTCTAAATTAAAACACAAAGGAAACTAAAAAATGAGTGCAGAAAATATCTCATACGACTTAAAAAGATTTGCTGGAATAAAAAGAGACTACACTGATGAGGAAGTTGAAAGATTAAGAGGCTCAATTAAAATTGAATATTCTTTGTGTAAAAACCAATCTCAAAAACTTTGGAAATTATTAAATTCTGAGCCATACGTGAACACACTTGGCTCTTTGTCGGGTAATCAAGCAGTACAACATGCAAAAGCCGGTTTAAAAGCAATTTATTTAAGTGGATGGCAAGTTGCTGCTGATGCTAATACAGCTGGCGAAATGTATCCAGACCAATCTTTATATCCTTATGACAGTGCACCAAAATTAGTTGAGTCTATGAATAACTCTTTAATCAGAGCTGATCAAATCCAGCATATGGAAATGCGAGACGGTGATATGAAAAAAGAAGATAGAACAGATTACATGTTGCCTATTATTGCTGATGGTGAAGCTGGATTTGGTGGTCCATTAAATGTGTTTGAATTAACTAAAAAATTTATAAGAGCAGGTGCTGCAGGTGTACACTTTGAAGATCAGCTAGCTAGTGAAAAAAAATGTGGTCACATGGGTGGTAAAGTTTTAGTACCAACAGGAACAATGGTAAAAAATCTTAAAGCTGCAAGATTAGCTGCTGATATTGCAGAGGTTCCATTAATTATTTTAGCTAGAACTGATGCGAATGCTGCAAAACTAATTACGAATGATTTTGATGAAAATGACAAACCATTTTTAACAGGTGAAAGATCTCCTGAAGGTTTTCATTATGTAAAAGATGGAATTGAACAGGCTATCTCTAGAGGTTTAGCTTATGCTCCTTATGCTGATTTAATTTGGTGTGAAACAGCAACTCCTAATTTAGCTGAAGCTAAAAAGTTTGCAGATGCTATACATGAAAAATTTCCTGGAAAACTTTTAGCATATAATTGTTCACCTTCTTTTAATTGGAAAAAACATTTAAGCGATGATGAAATTGCTTCATTCCAACAAGAAATTGCAAAAATGGGTTATAAATTTCAATTTATTACTCTTGCTGGTTTTCATACTCAAAATATTGCAATTTTTGAACTTGCTGAAAAATATAGAAAAGAAGGTATGGCTGCATACTCTAGAATTCAACAACAAGAATTTGCTCGAGAAAAAGATGGTTATACTAGCGTTAAACACCAAAGAGAAGTTGGTACATCCTATTTTGATGCAGTATCAAATACTATCAGTAGCGGTCAAAGCTCAACTACAGCAATGGCTGGATCGACTGAGTCAGAACAGTTTTAAAAAAATAACTTCCCTCTCCATTTTTTTAGTAGCCCTTAACAGGGCTATTTTTTATTTGTAATTCATACTAAGACTGCTAAGGGTCACAAATGTCTAATAAAAACTTTGGTTTTGGAACACAAATAAGAAAGTCTCCATATTTCGACTCTACTGTAAAATGGGGAGCAACTGGTTTTTCTGTATATAATCACATGTATATTCCAAGAGACTTTGGAAGTCCTGAACAAAACTTTTGGAACCTTATTGAAAAATCAATTTTATGTGATGTGGCGGTTGAAAGACAAGTAGAAATAACTGGTCCTGATGCCTATAAATTTACTCAATTATTAACTCCTAGAGACCTTTCAAAATTATCAATAGGACAGTGTAAATATGTATTAATCGTAAATAACGATGGAGGCATATTAAACGATCCAGTTTTACTAAGATTAGCAGAAAATCATTTTTGGTTATCCTTGGCAGATAGTGATGTTTTGTTATGGGCACAAGGAGTTGCTGTTAACTCTGGATTAAATGTAAAAATATCTGAGCCAGACGTCTCTCCTTTACAATTGCAAGGCCCTACCTCACAAGAAATCATGGTTAAATTATTTGGTGATGGCATAAGAGATCTAAAATATTATTGGCTCAGAGAATATAATCTTGATGGAATTCCATTAATTGTTTCAAGAACAGGTTGGTCAAGTGAACTTGGTTACGAAATATATTTAAGAGATGGTTCAAAAGGAAATGAATTATATGAAAAAATTATGACTGCTGGTAAAGAACATGGAATTCAACCAGGTCATACATCATCAATTAGAAGAATTGAAGGCGGTATGCTTTCTTATCACGCGGATGCAGATATACATACAAATCCATTTGAATTAGGATTTGATCGATTGGTTAATTTAGATACTGATATAAATTTTATAGGTAAAGAAGCGCTAAAAAAAATTAAGCAAGATGGAATAAAGAGAAAACAAGTTGGACTTATAATTGATTGCAATCCTTTATCAGGACCTAACACAACTTTTTGGCCAATTGAAAAAAATGGCAAAAAAATTGGTAAAGTAACTTCAGCTGTTTATTCTCCTAGATTAAAAAAAAATATTGCACTTGCAATGATAGAAATAAATTATTCAGAATTAGGAAATCAATTAGATGTTCAAACTCATGAAGGAAAATATTTTGCTACTATTGTAGAAAAACCTTTTTATGATCCTAAAAAAAAAATAGCTAGTAGCTAGGATTTAATATTGTAACCTTTTTTAAGTAACACTGTCACAACTGTTACACAAGCAACCAAAAATACAACCATAGAAATTATACTTACCCAAATATTAAAGTCCGATACTCCATAAAAAGCAAATCTAAGGCCATTAATTAAATAAACTACTGGATTGAAATAAGTAACTGTCTGCCAAAATTCTGGCAGCATATCTAATGAGTACAAGCTACCCCCTAAAAATACCATTGGTGTAATAACTAAGGTCGGAATGATAGACATCTGTTCGAAATTAGAACTCATTAAACCTATTAAAAAACCAAATAATGCAAATGTAAATGCAACCAATACTAATAAAAAAATCATTAATAATGGATACATGACATTGACTTCTACAAAGAATGTTGAGGTGATAAATATAACAACACCTACAATAAGAGTTTTAGTTGCTCCTGCTCCAACAAAAGCTAGAACAATTTCAAAAGTGGAAATTGGTGCTGCTAAAATTTCATAAATGGTTCCATTAAACTTAGGAAAAAATATTCCAAAAGAAGTATTACTGATAGATTGAGTTAAAAGAGTAAGCATCAATAAACCTGGAACGATGTATGATCCATAACTAATTCCATCAATATTTTCAACGTATCCACCGATAACAGAACCAAACACTATGAAGTATAAGGAGGTAGATAAAACTGGAGAAAAAAGAGACTGCATTAAAGTTCTTTTAAACCGATCCATCTCATGAAGATAAATTGCACTAAAAGCTTGAAAATTAAACTTCATTATTCTCCTTTACTAAAGAAACAAATATTTTTTCTAATGTTGTTTGTTCAGTTTTTAAATCCTGTAATTTTAAATTTGCATCTTTTAAATCTTGAAGCAAGTTGGTTATACCCGTGCTCTTAGCCGTCACATTGTATGTATAGTTTATTGATTTTTTATCTTTACCAATTTCAAGATTATACTTAATTAAACTCACTGGTATTTCATTTATTTCATTTTGAAGATCAACTGTAAGCTTTTTATGGCCCATTTTTTTTAATAATTCTTTTGTTTCATCAACTACAATTATTTCACCTTGATTAATAACTCCTACTCTATCCGCAATAGCCTCTGCCTCCTCAATATAGTGAGTTGTGAGAATAATTGTTACACCAGTTTTTCTTAATGACTCAACGACTTTCCACATATCTTGCCTTAGTTCGACATCAACACCAGCAGTGGGTTCATCTAAAAATAAAATTGTTGGTTCATGTGATAATGCTTTTGCGATTAAAACTCTACGCTTCATTCCTCCTGATAATTGATTGAGTCTTAAATCTTTTTTATCCCATAAGCTTAAATCTTTTAAAACTTTTTCAATATATTTTGGATCAGGTTTTTTTCCATATAAACCTCTTGAATAAGATACATTGTTAAAAACGGTTTCAAATTGTTCCAAGGTTAACTCTTGTGGTACCAGTCCAATCCTTGATCTTGTTTCTCTGTAATCCTTTATAATATCAAAATCATCAACTGTAACATTTCCTGATGATGGACGAACTATTCCACAAATAATACTTATAAGTGTTGTTTTGCCGGCACCATTAGGTCCAAGCATTGCAAAAATTTCACCTTTTTTAATATTAAGGTTGATTTTCTTGAGAGCTTCAAATCCATTATCGTAAACTTTTGATAAATTATCAATATTTATTAGATTACTAGACATAAGATCATGCATATATAGAGACAATTTATGGTATTACAATAAATTAAAATTTACCTTAATTTAAACAATGAGAAAATTTTTAGTATTTATATGTTTTGTATTGGCGTTAAGCTCCAAGGCAGTTAGTAAAGAAACAACTTACAGTAAAGAGTTATTTGATAAAGCCCTATCTGATGGAAAAGTTGTAGTTGTAAGTTCTTGGATAAAGTATTGCACATCTTGCGCAAGCCAAATGAAAATCTTAAAAAAAGCAAAAAACGATTTTAATAATATTGAATATTTTGCATTTGATGTAACAAATAAAAAAATTGCTCAATTTTTTAATGTTCAATATCAAACAACACTTTTAATTTTTAAAGATAATAAAGAAGTTTACAGAAGTATTGGTGAGACTACCAAGGAACTCATTTACGATGCTTTAAAATCCTCTATCTAAATTTAATTTTTAAAATTATTGCAGGTAAAAAAGTTGCAATTAAAAAAGATAAAAATAATAAAGATTGAGCTATAAATGGTGAAAACAGGTCTATAGACAAAATTACTCCCACTAATAAACTTTTAGAAAAATCTGGAAATGGAAACATTAAAAATCCAGCAACTAAACCAATTATAATTGAAACATAAGCGGTTTTTTCATTCACTTTATTATAGAAACTATAAAAGACAGTCACTACAAACGCACAACAAAATAAATCTGCAAGAAGGAATAAATATAAAATATCAAATCCTTTTGAAGCAATACCAAAAGCAATTACAGACAATATTAAAATGAAATATTTAGATATTTTTAAGTAATCAATTTTTTTATCTAGATTAAAAGTTGCTTTGCCATCAACTACAAATAAACTAGAAATAGCATTAACCAAAGTATCAACAGTAGAAATTGTTAATGCAAGACCAAGGATAATGATCAATAAAGATAAAATTTCTGTTTGATCTTTTAATAATAAACTAAAAAATCCTAAATCAGGTCTAACAGATGGATCAATTGAAAATGAAACCATTCCAATAAAACCCATTAAAAAAACTATTGGAATAATTATAAAGAAAGAAATTATCAAACTAGTTTTTAATGTTTGATAATCTTTTGCTGCATATACTCTTTGCCAATTTCCTTGATGAAATAAATTAGTTGCTGCAACTGCTATAAAGAAAGTTAATCCAGCAGTATATCCTGGAATATAATTTGAACTTATTAGTTGTGGATTCTTTTCATTAATTAAAGAAAAAGAAAAATTATCTCCTGAAGATGAACTGATAATTGAAATCAAAATAAATAATAAAACACCAATTACAATCATTTGAATATTATCAGTAAATATTGATGCTCTTAATCCACCATAAAGGGTATAGCTTAAGGTAGCTACCAAGACTATTAGTGCAGTAATCCACAATTCTGTTCCGGATATATAATTAATTAATACAGCGACCGCAGTTACTTCTGCGCAAAGAAAAATGAACATATAAAAGATTGTCATTATCAAGATTAACTTAAAGAGACTTTTGCCAAATTTCTTTCTCATAAACTCAACTAAAGAAGATCCTTTTGGAAACTCATTTCTAATTTTTTTTCCAAAATAAACTAAGAAAATCATTGGAAAAGCTGTACCTAATGCATAACCAATAACAGCACCTGCCCCGCCCCACGTTGCGGCCGCAACTGGACCAAATAAAATCCAAGCACCTAAAGCTGATGCTACAAGACTTGTGGAAAGTGAAAATAAACCAATGTTTCTATTTGCAGTTAAATAATTATTAATTCCTGTAAATTTTTTAGAATGAAGAATTCCTAAAAAAGCAAATATTAAACTAATTGCGATCAATAATATTAATGATGTTGATTGAGTTAAAAAATATGTTTTATCCATTTTATCCCTTTCTGAATTACCGGACAGGTTCTTAGGGTATGATCTCAGTCTGTTAAGACACCCCTTTAAACAATCTCTATATTATATTAATCGATATAGCTAGTAATTTAAATTTTATTTATAAAATTATTTTTGACTCTTATGATTCATTATTTCAATCATGCATTGAGTAGCGTACTCTCTCCACTCAGATGATGATTTGTTCTTTAAGGTATTTAGATGATTTCTATTACTTTGAATATCATTTTTATGCTTAATATAATCAGCTCCATTTAGGTTTTTTTCCATTTCAGATAAATTAGTTTCCATTGCCTTTATCCATTCGTTTCCAAGCTCTACACATTTTTGATCATCTTTTTCATCACAAATTTGTTTAAAAAAATTAAAGATAACATCATCAGTATTAACTGAAGTATTCATTAATTATTGTTTACAGGTACCAATAGATTCTGGACCACAAGTTTGACCATTGGTCCACGTTGCTCCGGTTAAATTAGCTCCATCAAAATTAGCATTGGTGATGTTAGAAGAGGTGAAGTTAGCCTCCATTAAATTAGAGTTTTGAAAATTTGCTTCGATTAAAGTTGCTCCCATAAAATCAACTCTAGTTAAGTTAGCTCCAGTAAAGTTAGTTTTTTCAAAATTTGCACCGATAGAAACAGATTCATAAAGATTAGCTCTTACAAAAGTAGACTCTGGAAAAGTTCCAAACGATAGATTTGAAGTCATCATAATGCTTTTATCAAAGTTCACTTGAATAAAACTTGCAAAAGAAAGATTTGAATTTGGAAGATAACTTCCTTGCAAATCTTGAGAGTCTGAAAATCTACAATTAGAATAATCAACTCCCTCTGTTAGAGGATCATCACATGCAGCATTTGAATTTGAAATAAATAAGAAGCTAAATAAGATAAGTAAGTAAATTTTTCTCATATTCAAAGTTAACAAATAAAATATGTCAAAACAATGAATGATTAAAATTTTTAGATTCTTACTTTTTTACCAGTTTTTGCACTTTTTGTTATTGCTGCAAATATTTTAAGAGAAATTAAACCATCATTACCATTCACTTTTGGTTTAGCTTTTTTAGTCACTACATCAGCAAAATGGTCAATTTGGTTTACTAATGTATTGTCATCTTTTTTATTTTTATCTTCATTAACAAAAATCTTGTTCCACCAGCTTCGTTCTTTTTTATAGAACCAATATTTAAGATTAGGAAACTGTAAAGAACCTTTGGTACCTCCAATCATATAAGCAGACTGGTTAGTAATTGGGTATGCAGGATTTTCTCCAGCAGTTAATTCGTAGCTCCACGGTGCAACAATTGTATCTGACAAATTTAGTGTGCAAAGCGCTCCTGAATTAAAGATCAAACTTATTGTAGCTGTGTCTTCTACTTGAAATTTTCTAGTTTTATTTGTTGTAAATGCTTGCACATATTTTATTGAACCCAATAAATAACAAATCATATCAATATCATGAACTAAATTAATACCTAAAGGCCCTCCACCTTTCCTAACTCTCCATTTTTCATTGTAATAAGCTTTGTGTTTATATAACCAGCATAAAACGTTTGCAGAAACTATGTTGCCCAATTTACCTTTGTTAATAACATCTTTTACTTTAGAGACCATTGAATTGTGTCTACGATGATATCCAATCAGCAATGGAGTTTTATTCTTATTAGAACTGCTTATTATTTTTTTTGCAGAATTAATATTATCTGAAATAGGTTTTTCTAACAGAACAGGTATTTTATTTTTTAAAAAACTTACAGTATGTTTTTCATGTAATTGATTAGGAGTAGCAACTATTACAGCATCAAGTTTTTTTGAATTTAAAAGCTCTGATACATTTGAATATAATGGGATTTTATATTTTTTTGATAAATTTTTAGCATTATTACTAATGTCTACTATTGAATGAAGATTTGCTTTCTTTGATTTTTGAATAGCTTTAATGTGTTGTAAACCCATTAAACCTGTACCAACTATAGAAATATTAATTTTTTTACTCATCAATTAACTAATTTTAATTTTTGTAAAGCATGTATACCTTTTATTAGGTTTAATTAAAGTGCTTGGAAAATTTTTTTTATTAGGTGCATCGGGAAAGTATTGGGTTTCTAAACAAATGCCTTGATAAGGAAACAATTTTTTTTTGTAATTTAGATTTTGTGCTGAATAAAGTTGCACACCAGGTAAATTTGAAAAAAAATCAACTTGTATATTAGTATTATTATTTTTTAAAGTACCAACTAATTTTCTAGTATTTTTCTTTACAACAAAAGTTGTATCAAAACCTTTAAATTTAGTATTAATCTTTTTATTTTTAAAATAATCTAATTTTTTTCCAATATTTTCAAAATTTGAAAAATCATGAATAGATTTTTTTATATTTTTAAATCTACCAGTTGGAATTAGATTTTTATTTATTTGAAGATATTTAGATGAGTTTAATTTTAACGCATGATTATAAATCATATTTTTTTTATTTTTTTCTAAATTCCAATAACTATGATTGGTTAAATTAACATGAGTGCTTTTATTAGATTTGTATTCATATTTTATAATCAGAAATTTATTTCTTAATTGATAAGTGCAATTGACAACAAGATCTCCTGGAAAGCCTTGATCGTTATTTGCTGAATTAAGTTGATATACTATTTTATCTTTTGTTTGATTTAATTTTTTCCATGGGAGAATTGAGAAACCCACTTTACCACCATGAAGTATATTTTTTCCCTCATTTGCGTTTAAATTAAATTTTTTATTCCCAATCTTAAATTTTGCATTGGAAATTCTACCTGCATATCTTCCACAAGTAGTTCCAACACTTGGATGTTTGTACCGATAGTTTTCTTTTGATCCTAAATTTAAAATTAAATTTATTTTCTTTTTTTTGTGATAAACTTCAAAAAGACTCGCACCATAATTAAGAGTTTGAACTCTTAGAAATTTATTTTGAATTATAGAGCTTTCAACTTTCACCTAGATCAAGTAATACCACCATCAACAATAAAGCTTTGTTTTGTGCATCCTGATGATTGATCTGATGCTAAAAACATTACCATTTGAGCAACATCATTAGGTTTTAATTGTCTTTTTAAAGCCTGACTGTCTAAAATAAGCTTTTTATACTTTGGTGTTAACCAATGTTTTATTTGTCTTTCAGTAGCTATAGATCCAGGTACTACTGAATTGGTTCTGATATTATATTTTCCATATTCTTGCGCAAAAGATCTAGTTAAACCTACTACTGCAGATTTTGCGGTTTCATAAACAACTTTATCGCCTTCACCTAGCATCCACGAAACTGAACTTAAATTTACAATCGAGCCAGCTTTCATTTTTTTCATAGATTTAACAACAGCTTTAGCTGCAAAAAAATAATGTTTTAAGTTTATTGCCATTCTATTTTCCCAATATTTTTCATCTACCTGATCTGTTGTGTGTCTGTCATCATTGGCGGCGTTATTAATTAAAGCATGTATTGGACCTTTTTTTGCAATAATATTTTTGATTGTTTTTTCTAATTTATTGATATCTAACAAATTGCATTCAATGAATGTTGGTGTTCTAAATTTATTTTTCTTAATTTTGTTTAAAAGTTTTTTTGTTTCTTTTAGATCAATATCTACAAAATAAACTTCACTCCCTTGTTCACAAAAATGTTCAACGATCGAACCACCTATGCCTGAACCACCACCAGTTATAAATACTCTTTTATTTTTTAAATCAGAATATTTAACCTTCATCTTATATTCTCTCCTCAGTTTGAGCATCAAATAGTGATATTTGGGTCAAATCAAAATATAATTTTGTTTCTTTTGCTAATTCAATTTTAATTGTTGAAGGAAATTTGGCTAAGATTTCTTGATTAGCATAATCAAAAGTCATTATTTGTTCGTGACCAATATACTCGCTTAAATCCGCTCTTAAAGTAACTTCAAAATCACTTTCATTAGATTTTTTAAAATAAATATGCTCTGGTCTTATACCAAAGAAAACTTCTTTATTATTTAAATTAGATTTATCTTTAAATTCATAGCCCTTTACTGGAATTTCAAAATTAGAACTGTTTGCTGTGAAAGATATTTCACCTGAGCTTTCTTTTAAACTTCCTTTAATTAAATTCATAGATGGTGATCCAATAAAGTCAGCTACAAAAGTGTTGCTTGGTTTATTGTAAATATTTTCAGGTGTGTCATTTTGTTGAATAACCCCATGATTCATGATTGCAATTCTTGTTCCTAAACTCATCGCTTCAGTTTGATCGTGAGTTACATATACAACCGTGGTTTTTAATTGTTGGTGAAGTTTTTTAATTTCTCTTCTCATCTCAACTCTTAATTTTGCATCTAAGTTAGATAAAGGTTCATCAAATAAAAATATTCTAGGTTCTCTTACTAATGCTCTTCCAATAGCAACTCTTTGTCTTTGTCCTCCAGACAATTGAGATGGTTTTCTTTCTAATAATTGATCGACTTGTAAAAATTTAGATACCTTCTCTAACTGTTGCTCAATTTTTTCTTTTGAAGTCTTTGCTTGTTTCAGTCCAAAAATCATATTCTCTCTTACATTCATTGATGGATATAAAGCGTATGATTGGAAAACCATTGCAATATTTCTATCTTTTGGCTCTACTTTACTGACATTATAATCATCAATAAAAACGTTACCTTCATTGATTGTCTCTAACCCTGCGATAATGTTTAGTAATGTAGATTTTCCGCATCCTGAAGGACCTAATAAAACTAAAAAATTTCCTTCATCTATCTCTAAATTAATTTTTTTTAATACTTCTGTAGACCCAAAATTTTTTGATAGATCTTCAATTTTTAATGTTTTCATTTTTATCCTTTCACTGCTCCTGAAGTTAATCCTCTAATAAAATATTTACCTGCTAAAACATACACAATAAGTGTTGGCACCCCTGCTATTATTGCTGAAGCCATATCAACATTGTATTCTTTAACACTTGTACTAGATAAAACCATGTTATTTAAAGCAACTTGAATTGGTGCCGCCTCGCCAAATGAAAAAGTTGATCCAAATAAAAAGTCATTCCAAATTTGAGTAAACTGCCAAATAACTGTTACAACAATTATTGGTGCTGATATTGGAAGTAGAATTTTGAAAAATATTTTAAAGAAACCTGCTCCATCAATTCTTGCAGCTTTCACTAATTCTGTAGGGACTGAAACATAATAATTTCTAAAAAATAAAGTGGTAAATGGGATACCATAAACGGTATGAACCAAAACTAATCCAACAATAGAATTTGATATTCCTAATGCTCCTAAAGTTCTAGCCATTGGAAGTAGTATTGCTTGAAAAGGTATAAAACATCCAAACAATAAAAATAAAAAAACCCAACTGTCTCCTTTAAATCTCCATTTAGTTAAAACATATCCTGTCATCGCTCCAATGAATGTTGAAAAAAATACCGCAGGTACAACCATCTTGATTGAATTCCAAAAATAAGGTTTTAAAAAAGTATCTCCTGCTCCATATCCTCTTCCTCCCCAAGCAACTGCCCAAGAATCAAAATTTAATCCACTCGGCCAAGACAAAAGTGTTCCTTGACGGATTTCTTCCATCGTTTTTAATGAAGTAACAACCATTACATACAATGGAAAAATAAAATAAGAAGCAAATAGAATTAAAACAAAATACAAAAACCATCTTAAAAACATGTTTGTGTATTTTGATTTTTGCTCAAGCTGTTGGTAAGAAGATGATTTTAAATTATCTTGCATTTTCTCTCCTTAATTCTGAATATAAATATGGAATAATGACTGCGGCTACGGCCATAAACATCATCATGGCACTAGCTGCAGATAATCCAACCTGACTTTTGTGAAATGCAGCTTGCGTCATAAATAAAGCTGGCATCGTTGTAGAAATACCCGGGCCACCTTGAGTTAAAGCAACAATCAAATCATAACTTTTAATTGAGATATGAACTAAAATTACAAAACTTGTAAAAAATACTGGTCTCATCATTGGTAACAATATTCTCCAATAAACTGTAAATAAACCAGCACCATCAATTTTTGCAGCTTTGACGATTTCATCCTCAACAGATCTTAATCCTGCTAGAAATAAAGCCATGACAAATCCTGCAGATTGCCAAACACCTGCAATAACTATGGTGTAAATTGCCATTTCCCTATTAACCAGCCAATCAAAAGTAAAGTTTTCAAAACCCCAGTCTATAAACATTTTTTGAATTCCAAGAGTTGGGTTTAAAATCCATTTCCAAGCAGTACCTGTTACGATAAATGATAAAGCCATTGGGTATAAATAGATCGTTCTTAAAACCCCTTCTGCTCTTATTTTTTGATCTAGAAAGATTGCTAAAATTATCCCAATCACAATACAAAAAATTAGAAATAAAGCTGTGAAAACAAGCAAATTATCTACTGATATAAGCCATTTTCGAGATGCCCATAACTTTTCATACTGCCCAAAACCCCACAATTCATATTTAGGTAAAATTTTAGAATTAGTAAAAGATATATATAAAGTCCAAAGTACAAAGCCATATACAAACCAACCTATTAACCCAACAGCAGGAGCCATTACAATTTTAGGTAAATTTTTTTCTAACCACTTGAACATTATAAATATTTTTTATTTAAGATTTAAAAAAAAGGCCACTTAGTCAAAAGTGGCCTTTTAATTTTTATGTACTACATATTAGCTAAAACTGAGTCAGCTAAAGCGTTAGCAGCATCTACAGATGACATGTCAGAGTTAAAGTGCTCTGTGATGATATCTTGTAGGGCAGCTTTCATAGTATTACCTTGAGCCATACCGTGAGCAAAGCTTGGAACTAATCCACCGCTTGCACCTGCAGTTTTAATATCTGCATTAGATGTTTTTGCACATTTGTCAAATTCATCCATAGATACGTCTAAACGAGCCGGGATAGAACCTTTGTATAGGTTGAAAACTTTTTGGAAGTTTTTACCCATCATAAGCTTAGCTAGTAACTTTTGACCAGCTTGTTTATCTGGATCGCTAGATTTGTAAAAGATAAAACTATCTACGTTATATAAGTATCCATTGTTTGAAGGAGTAGCAGCGCAGTAGTAATCTACACCTGGAACTTTTCCAGCAGCTGTAAATTCACCTTTTGCCCAGTCACCCATAATTTGGAAACCAGCTTTACCTTCAATAACCATACCAGTAGCAACGTTCCAGTCTCTTCCTGGACTACCTTCGTCAGTAAAACCTTGTAGTTTTCTCATTTGATCAAAAACTTTAACTGTTGTTTCACTTCTTAAACAGCTTTCTTTAAGATCTACATAACAATTTTTGTAGTAGTTATTTCCACCGATACCCATAGCAACTGCTTCAAATACTGTAGCATCTTGCCAAGCTTGACCACCATGTGCAAATGGAATAATGCCAGCAGCTTGTAATTTTTCAGCAGCAGCATTTAACTCATCCCAAGTAGTTGGAACTGAAATACCGTTTGCATCAAATACAGCTTTGTTTGCCCACATCCAGTCAATTCTGTGAATGTTTACTGGAGCAGCACAATAAGGTCCGCTGTTGTTTTCACACTTATGAATAGCTGCAATCATTGGGTCTAATAAATTGTCCCAACCTTCTGCTTTAGCAACTTCATCTATGTTATATGGAGCTACAACACCTTCTTGGTCATACTCTTGAATTGTAGGTCCTTTAATTTGTGATGCTGATGGAGGATCTCCAGCAACGATTCTTGCTTTTAGTGCAACGTTAGCAGCGTCTCCACCACCACCTGTTACAGGCATGTCCATCCATTCACCGCCGTTTGCAGCGAAATCATCTTTTAAAACTTTAAGTGCAGCAGCTTCACCACCTGAAGTCCACCAGTGCAAAACCTCAATCTTTGGTCCCGCTATTGATGAAGTAGATGTGAACGCTAATGTAATTAAAGCGATTATTAGTTTTTTCATATCTTCTCTTCCTCTTTTATTTAGTTAACTATTTTTTATAAACGAAACTATAGGTAGATTGATTATCAATTGATAACTAAAAAATTATTATACAACTTACAATTGAATTTAATTATTTGCCCTTATTTTATTTATTTTTTTTGTTTTAAAAAAAAAAATTTTTTTTTAATTCAATTATAAGTTGAAGTTCTAATATGTCGCGCTTCTTCCTAATCTTGCAGCACCACGTACACCACTAGCATCTCCAAATTTAGGTTTTAAAAAAACGCCCTCATATTCTCTCCCAATAACAAATTTTCTAACCAATGAATCTATTTCATGTAAAAAATCAATTTCGTTTGAAACTCCTCCTCCAAATATAAAAGCATCAGGATCTAGAATATTTATGATACTTGAAAGAGACATTGCTAAATTTACTTTAAAATCATCTATAAATCTTTCGGCATCTAAATCATGTTTTCTATTTAATTCAAAAATTTCATTTGTTTTTAAGTTTTTTCCATAAAGTTTCTTAAATCTTTTTGCTAAACTTAAACCAGACAAAAAACTTTCAATCTCTGCTTCCCTTGCATTACTTGAGTCAAAATTTTCTTTTTTAGCTGCAAAATATGGTATTTGGTTATGTCCCCATTCCCCTGCCACTCCATTCGAACCAGTAATAATTTTTTTGTCTATTACTAAACCACCTCCAACTCCTGAACCTAATATAATTCCATAAACGATTTTATAATGTGTACCAGCTCCATCTATTGCTTCAGATAAAGCAAAGCAATTTGCATCATTTTCACAAAACACTTCTTTTCCAAGAGCTTTACGTAAATCACTTTGAAATGGTTTTTTTTCTAACCAAGTTATATTTGGAGCATTTTTTACTAATCCAGTTTGAGGAGAATGAACTCCTGGATGACAAACACCAATAGGAAGTTCTTGTTTAAACTGTTGTTCTAATTTTATATGAATATCTCTTATTGCAGTTATAATTTGAGTGTATTCCTTTGGACACGATATTCTTGATCTGTGTTTTTCATTACCATTCTCTTCAAGTACAACACTCTCAATTTTAGTTGCACCTACATCAATACCTACTTGCATAACTAATATGTGGCTCTTCCACCACTTAAATCAAAAACTGCAGCTGTCGAAAATGAATTTTCTTCACTAGCTAACCAAGTTACTAATGATGCCAATTCCTCAACTTTTGCAAATTTATTTCTAGGAATTTTTGATAACATATAATTAATATGTTCCTCTGTCATTTGATCAAAAATTCTTGTTTTAGCTGCTGCCGGTGTCACACAATTTACAGCTATATTTTTTTGGGCAAGTTCTTTGCCTAGAGATTTTGTTAAACCTATTACACCCGCCTTAGAGGTACTATATGCACTTGCATTTGGATTTCCTTCTTTACCTGCAATAGATGCAATATTTACTATTCTTCCATAGTCATTCTTTAACATGAAAGGAACAACCGCTTTGCAGCAATAAAAAACTGAATTTAAATTTAAATTCATCACTTTTTTCCATTCATCTAATGGATATTCAGCTACAGTAGTATTCATGCCCGCAATACCTGCGTTGTTAACGAAAATATCTATTTTTCCATATTTTTTTTCTACTTCTTCTAAATTTTTGTTTACTATTTCAAAATTAGTTACATCTACAATTTGCTGACTTAGGTGTTCTGATTTTACTTTATCAATCGCTTCTTTGGCTGCATTTTCATCAATATCCCAAATTACTACTTTAGCTCCTGCTTCGATAAATCTTTCAGTTATTGCTAAACCAAATCCCTGGGCTCCACCAGTAACAACTGCCACTCGATTATTTAAATCGTACTTAATCATTATTTCTTTTTTAATTTCCTCGATCTTATTAAAGGAAAAGCCAAAGCAATTAAAGACAAAATAAAGAATGTTAAAGCAATTGGTCTTGTGAAAAACATCAGCCAATTACCATCGAATATAACTAGAGATTGTCTTAAAGTTCCTTCAACTAACTCACCCAAAATTAATCCAATAATAACTGGTACTACTGAAAAGCCATATCTTCTCATAAAGAAACCTAGCACTCCAAAAAATAACATTATCCAAACATCAATTATAGATTGATTTAAAGAATAAGTTCCACATACCGAAACTGCGAATATCATTGGCCATAAGATTTTGTTAGGTACTAAAGTTATTCTTGCAAATATTTTTGCTCCAAAAAATCCAAAAATAAAAAAAAGAATATTAGCTATTAGCATAGCACCAAATATTCCATATAAGAAATCAGGTTGTTCTCTAAATAAATCTGGGCCAGGTCTAACACCATGAATAATCAATCCCGTAAGTATAACCGCTGTTGTTGCGCTACCA
>CACJFA010000007.1 GCA_902592545.1 uncultured Pelagibacteraceae bacterium
CTATTTTCTTAAAAGAAAAACCAGATAATAAGACTTGGGTCGCTATAATAATTACCTTTATTGCTTGTGTTTATATTTTTTACGACTCTTTAAGTCTTGGCAATTTTTATGGAGATTTATTTGGTTTAATAACTTCATTTGGATTGGCTTGTAACGCAAATATTGCAAGATATGCAAAATCTACCGATTTAGTGCCTGCCGCTGTAATTGGAAAATCATGCGTTGCTATATTTGCCTTTTTCTTTGTTAAAGACTTTGCATTAGTGGGAAATGATCTTTTTTATATTCCTTTGATGTGTGTGATGTGTGTAGCTATACCATTTGTTTTAGTCACGATAGCGCCAAGATTTATAACTGCAGCTGAAGTTAATCTATTTTTCCTACTAGAAACTATCCTTGGACCGATATGGGTTTGGATGGTTATCAAAGAACAGCCTTCTAACGAGACTATTTATGGAGGTATCATTATCATTATCACGATAGCAATTCATTCTTTATTGGCCATAAAAAAAACACAAACCAAAACTACGTAGCCAGAAATTATTAAACTTAAAAACTAAATATGCAAAAAGAAGTAAAAAAGTCTTGGGCTCTATTTATAGGGATTGGGGTAATGATGATTGCTCATGGTTTGCAAATGCAAGTTATGGGTATTCGATCAGTACTTGAAGATTTTAGTGTTTTTACAACTGGTATCTTTATGTCTGGCTATTATGTTGGGTACTTTGTAGGCTCAAAAACAACACCTAATTTTGTTTCAAAAGTTGGTCATATAAGAGTTTTTGCTGCATTCGCCTCACTTGCATCTTTAAGTGCTTTAATTGCTGTTGTTTATGTAAATCCATTCATGTGGACAATTAGTAGGTTTATAACGGGTATAAGTTTAGTTAGTTGTTATGTGGTCACTGAAAGCTGGTTAAATGATAGGGCGACCAATAAAAATAGAGGACAACTATTATCAGCTTATATGATGGTAATTTACTTTGGTTTAGCTATAGGTATGTTGCTACTTAATGTTAGCAAACCAGAAAACTACGAACCATTTATTTTAGTTTCTATCTTACTTTCTCTTGCGCTTGTTCCTATTTTATTGACTAAAAGACCTGCTCCTAAATTTAAAAAGATAGAAACAATAAGTATCAAAGAATTGTATAATATTTCACCACTTGGTTCATTGAGCTCATTCTTTACTGGAATCATTCATGCGGCATTCTTTTCTTTAATATCTGTTTACGCAACAATTGCAAAATTTACTTTGGTTGAAACATCAATACTTTTATTTATTGCAACGATTGCAGGAGTAATTGGCCAAGGTCCAATAGGTTATTTTTCAGATACATTTGATAGAAGAAAAGTAATGGTTATTACAACTTTTGGAAGTTGTTTTTTAGCATTTATTTCAATTTTAACATCTAATGATCCTATCCAAAATATTTATTACATGGATGAGTTTGCTTTTAGAAAAATCATATTTTTTATTGCTGTAGGATTGTATTCAAGTTTATGTCTTCCTTTGTTTTCACTTAACCTTGCTCATACAAATGACTTTGTTCCTAAATCAAAATTCGTAGCAGCTGGAGGTGGTTTGCAGTTTATCTTTGGTGTAGGCGCAATTAGTGGTCCTATTTTGTGTTCTATATTTATGGAATGGTTTGGTTTAAATGGTTTATTTATTTTTTTAATTATTGCGCACGCGATAATTGGTGGATTTGGTTTATATAGAATGAAAGTTAGAAATACTGTTGAAAACCCAGACTCAACTTTTACACCTATTCCAGCAACAATTACACCAGCTGGACTAGAACTAGACCCAGATACACCTGCAACACTTAATGAAAATCCAGTTAATGAAACTGTAAAACCTTAAATATTAATTATTTCTATTTTATCACCAACATTAATTTTCGAAGAAGAAAGAATTTGGCATCTAAGGCCACCTTTTCTCATAAATTCTTTAAGGATATTTTTTTGATCAAGCATTTCAGTCAAATGTCTGCACGGTCGACATAATTCAATTCCCTCTAATTCAACATTTCCTACCTTTAATTTTTTTCCAATTAAATCATTTAATTGAATCCCTTTTGTAACAACATTCCTTCTAAAATTGATGTAAGGTATATCGAGCCCAAATTTAATATTATATTCATCAATATTCTCAGCCTCTATTAAAGATAATTGATTGTAAGGATCATTAAAATCATGAAAATGTCGATCGCCTACTATTCCTTTATTTGCTAAAACCTCAATTGTATTTACTTCCTTGATTGGTTGATTGTTGTTAGTAGCAATTCCTAATTTAAATACTTCGGCCATAAATTATTGAAGAAATAGTTGAGCTCATATAATCTTTTCAAAATAATATGACTTATCTATCATCAAATCAACTTAAACAGTATAAAAATCAAGGTTACATATCTCCTATTGAAGTTTTGTCTAGTAGTGAAGCATTAGAAGCAAGAGAAGAAATAGAATTGATTGAAAAAAAAATGCCAAATGAAATAGATAAGTCGGGAAGATATAATGTTCATTTAATTTCACCAAAACTTGATTCGATCGTTCATAATTCAAAAATTTTAGATGCTGTCGAAAGTATTATTGGAAAAAATATCTTAGTTTGTAGCACTACTTTATTTATTAAAAACCCTAACGAACAAGGTTTTGTAAGTTATCACCAAGATGCAAAGTACATAGGATTAGAACCTCACAATTGGGTTACAGCATGGGTAGCATTAACAGACTCGAATGAAAACAACGGATGTATGAAAATGTGGCCTAAATCACATTTAAATATTAAAGATCACAATGAGAAATTTAATAAAGGAAATTTACTTACTCGAGGTCAAACTGTCGAAAATGTACCTGAGGATAAAGTCAAATCTATTGAGCTTGTTGCCGGTCAAATGTCATTACACCATCCAAGAATAGTTCATGGTTCAGGAATAAACAAAAGTAATGATAGAAGAATTGGTTTTGTTATCCAAAGTTATATTGGCACTAATGTTAAACAAGTCTTAGGTAAAAATAGTGTTCAATTAGCAAGAGGAGTTGATGATTATCATCATCATGAAATAATTCAAAGACCAAAATCACTAATGAATAAAGAGAACTTATTTATTAAAAAAAGAGAAAACAAATATCTTAAAGAAATATTTTATAAAGATTCAAACAAGACGGGTATGTATTAAAATTATGTCAAACCTAAAAAATATAATTCAAAGTATAAACGATAAAGATTTAGATAAAGCATTAAAGCTTTGTAAATTATATGAGAATAAAAAAAATAGTGACATAATTTTAAATTTAAAAGGTGTTGTTTATCTTTTAAAAAATGATTTAGATATGGCTGAAAATAGTTTTCTTAGGTCAATAAAAATTAATAAGTCATTTTTAGATCCATTAAAAAATCTTTATACAGTTTATCATAAAAGAAAAAAAATAAATGAAATGCTTTCTGTGGCTTATGAACTAGTTGATAAAGACAATAAGAATCCGTCATTTTATTATAAACTTGCCTACGCATTAGAAATTAACAAAAAATATGATGAGGCAATTAAAAATTATGAAAATTGTAATAATTTAAATGGTAAAGAGAAAAAAAATGCATTGAACAATATTGGAAATATATACTTAAAAAAAAATAGACCAAAAATGTCAATAAAGTATTTTTTAGATGCTTTTAATTTAGATCAACATGATAAAATAATCATAAATAATCTTCTATCAAACTATTTAGAGCTGAGAGATGAAAAAAATTCAGATTTTTACTACAAAAAAGCAGAAATCATAGATTCAAACTTTAATGAATTTTTATTTAATAAAGCTAGCTATTTATTCTTTAAAAACCGGATTGAAGAAGCAGTTGAAATTTTAACATCCAACATAAGTCAAATTAAATTTTTAATTAAATTAATAAAAATATATTTCACTATAGGTAAAATAGAAGAAGCTAAAACACTTTTTAAAAAAAATGAGAATATTATTAAAAAAAATCAAGATTTTTTTAATTTTTTAGGTATGAGATACTTATTTGAGGGTAATTTTGAACTTGGATGGAAATATTATGAGTATAGACCTTCAAAAATTAAAAATTTTTTAGTCGAGGGAAAAGAATGGCAAGGAGAAGATTTAAGCTCAAAAGTAATTGCTGTTTATAATGAACAGGGATTAGGAGACACTATTCAATTTTCTAAATACATTATCCCTTTATTAAAAATTTCAAAAAAAGTAATTTTTGTTGTGCCAAAAAAAATTCAAGACATATTCAAATCAGATATAAATAACCTTGAAATTGAAAACAATGAAACAATTCTAAACAAAAAATTTGATTACAAAATTGCACTTGGTTCATTATTAAAATATTTTTATAAAAATAATATTAGTAATAATGAAAATCTAATAAGAGTTGACAAAAATTCTATAGAAAAATGGAAAAAAGAATTTGATACAACAAAAATGAATATTGGTATAGCTTGGTCTGGATCTTTTAACGGACCTAATGAACCATTTAGATCAATACCCTTGAAATCATTAGAAAAAATATTTTCCTTAGATATAAATTTTTATAATCTTCAAAGTGAGATTTGGGACAGAGATTTAGATTACTTTAAATCATCAAAAATAATCGATTTTAGCAAATATGATTTGAAAGAGATTTCATCAATTATACCAAATTTAGATTTAGTAATTTCTTCAGATACATCTTTGCTTCATTTGTCGGCATCGTTAAATCATAAAACATGGGGTATTTTAAATTTATCACCTGATTGGAGATGGGGAGAGTATTATAAAATAAACCCGTATAATAAAGTAAAGTTATTTCATCAAAAAAACTTTAATAATTGGAATAATATCGAAAACGAAATTTTTGAAAGTTTGAGTCAAAAGTTAAATTTTAAATGAAAAATAATTTAAAATTAGGCGTTATAGGAATAGATCATGGTCATATCTTTGAAATGTTGGATGAAATGTTAAAAGAAGAGTGTACTTGTGATTATTTTTGGACTGAGGCTGATCCATTAACTTTAAAAGAATTTAACAAAAAATATCCAAACATTAAAAGAAAAGAAAACAAGGAAGAAATATTAAATGATCCATCTATTGATATGATTTTAATATCTTCTATTCCAAAAAATAGGGCTGAGAATTCAATGGAAGCTTTAAAGGCTGGAAAAGATGTAATGGTCGATAAACCTGGTTGCACTACCCTAGATCAATTAAATCAAATTAAACAAACAGTAAAAGAAACTGGAAAAATATGGTCTGTAAATTTTTCAGAGAGATTTCATGTTGCTGCAGTTGCTAAAGCTGAAGAATTAGTAAATGAAGGCAAAATAGGAAAAGTAAAACAAACTATTGGTACAGGTCCACATAGGCAGGGAAACTATGAAAGACCTGATTGGTTTTACAATCGTCAAAGTTATGGAGGAATCATTACCGATATTGGTTCTCACCAAATTCATCAATTTTTGGTTTTTACGAATTCAAATCAGGCAAAAATCAACCATGCATTAGTAGAAAATACCACAAAGAAAGATATGCCTGGTTTTCAAGATTTTGGAGAAGTAAACCTTACTGGAAATGGTGGGCATGGTTATATTCGCCTGGATTGGTTTACTCCAGATGCTCTTCCAACTTGGGGAGATGGCAGATTGTTAATCCTAGGAGACAAAGGTTTTATTGAAATAAGAAAATATACAGATTTAGCAAAATCAGAAAAAGGTAATCATTTATTTTTAGCGAATAATGATGAAGTAAAACATATTGATTGTTCTAGTGTTAAGCTACCCTATTTTAGTAATTTAATTAATGATGTTTTAAGCAGAACAGAAACAGCATGTCCTCAAGATCTTACTTATCTTTCAATGGAACTTGCTATTAAAGCTCAAGAGCAAGCTGAAAAAAAATGAAAAAATATCAAGTAGCAATAATTGGAACCAATATAGGAGCAAAGCATTTTGAGGATTTTAAAAAAGTATCTGAGAGATTTAATGTTCACACATTATGTGGTTTAACTCGGGAGGCTATTGATACAATATTACAATCAAATATTGAGACAAAAGTTTCTCTAAATTTTAATGATGTATTAAAAGTTAAAGAAATTGATATCGTTGATATTTGTCTCCCACCACATTTACATTTTTCTGCTTGTAAAAAAGCTATGGAAGCTGGAAAGCATGTGATTTGTGAAAAACCATTAGTTTCAAGTCTTAAAGAAGTAGACGAATTAGAAAAGATCAGTAAAGCAACTGGTAAGGTTATTTTCCCAGTATTTCAATATCGATATGGTCTAGGATTTTCAAAATTAAAATCATTAATCAAATCTGGTTTAGCAGGAAACCCTTTGGTTGCTTCTTTAGAAACTCATTGGAATAGAGGTAAAGATTATTATTCAAAACCTTGGAGAGGAACTTGGGAAGGTGAACAAGGTGGTGCAATATTAAGTCATTCCATCCATATTCATGATTTAGTGAGTATGATCTTGGGTCCTGTTTCAAATGTTTTTGCAAAATTAACAACTAGAGTAAATGATATTGAAGTTGAGGATTGTGCTGCCCTTTCAATTGAAATGGAAAATGGAACTCTTGTTACAAGTTCAATTACTTTGGGTGCAGCAAATGATACTAGTAGACTTCGATTTTGTTTTGAGGGATTAACAGCTGAGTCTGGTGCGTCACCAGAAAAACCATATAGTCCAGCTGATGATAAATGGGACTTTTTACCAAGAGCTCCTATAACTCAAGCTCAAATAGATGAAGTGCTATCAAAAGTAAAAGAACCAAAATCATGGTATGCAGGTATGTTTGAAGAAATTGCAAATCAACTAGATGGATCTTCTAGTGATGAGGTAACTTTATCAGATGCTAGAAAATCTCTAGAATTTGTAACTGCTGTGTATGATTCTTCTAGGCAAAATAAGAATATTAAACTTCCAATCAATAAAGATAATCCTTTATATAATTCTTGGTTACCTTTAAATAATTAAACATGGGAGATTCAAATAAAGCACCAAACGATTTTTTTGATAATTGGAATAAAATCCAATCAATGTCATATAAAAATGTCATTGAGCTACTTGTAAAGAGAAGTAGTGAAAAAAAGATATTAGCTTTAATTCAATTTGAATTAGATCAGTTTTCAGAAAATGTTCAAAAGGATTTAAATATTTCTGAAACAAGTTCTTTCTATCAAGAAATATCTAATCTTTTCAGAGATTCAAACTGGTGGTCAACCGCTACAGTAACTGATGCTTGTAAATATTATTTAAATTGTGCAAGAAATAATATTTCTTATTTTGAAAACTATGTAGAGGCAGATAGTGATATATCTCAAAATCAAAAAAATGAGATATTTGCCTTGTATCAATTGTGTACTTTATTTGTTTCTTGGAATGCTATTAAAGAAAAACAGATCAGAGAAATCATAGATATTAGAAAAAGTTTATTTTTTAGATAAAATTAATCAGGATGAACAAAGAAAACGCTAGTAAACTCTGGAAAATTATTCAGGAAGCTGGCGATTATTTGGCGGGGCAATTACCTGACCACCCAAATCACCCTAAAGGAAGAAACCCATATGCTCATGTTGCTATTTGTGTGAAGAGTAGGTTTAACGCAAGTTATAAAGACATTCCTGACGAACAATATAATGAAGTGATAAAATATATTGAGTTTTTGAAAGAAAATCCTAGTTAGCTTTAATTGTATTTAACAATTCATCAACATCGCTATCTTTAGTATTCCAAGAAGCAACCAATCTGACAGCTTTTCCATCTAATTCTTCTTTATTCATTTTGTAACCTTCAGAATTTAGATGTTCTATTTTTTCTCTTGGAAACTTTGCAAATACTTCGTTTGCTTCCGTTGGGTAAGCAATTTCAATATCATTATGCTTACTTAACCCTTCACTTAACTTTTTACCCATTGCATTAGCATGCTTTGCATTTCTCAACCAAACATCATTTGAAATATAGGCATCTAATTGAGCAGAGACAAAACGCATTTTTGATAATAAGTGTCCCGCTCTTTTCATTAAAAAAGCAATGTCTCCAACTAATTCTTTCTTAAAAAATATAATTGCTTCAGCTGCTAGACATCCATTTTTAGTTGCTCCAAAAGACAATACATCAACCCCAGATTTCCATGTCATTTCAGCAGGAGTTATATCTAAAGATACCAATGCATTAGCAAATCTTGCTCCGTCCATATGTAAATTTAAATTATGTTTATGAGTAATTTCTGCAATTTTTTTAATTTCATCTAATTGATAAACCTCACCTGTTTCACACACTTGAGTGATACTGACTGATGAAGGTTGGGTATGATGAACAATTCCCTTTCCTCCTATCGATTGATCTAACTCCTCTGCAGTTATTTTTCCCATTATTCCAGTTAAAGGAATTAATTTTCCACCCCCTGTATAAAATTCAGGTGCACCACATTCATCGGTGTTTATATGGGACATCTTATGACAATAAATGTTTCCATAAGAAGGTGTCATTGTAGATAATGCTAAAGCATTAGCAGCAGTTCCTGAAGCAGTAGGAAAAACAATTACTTCCTTTTCAAATATTTCTGAAAACTTGTCTTGTAATTCGGTTGATAAAGGATCATTCCCGTAAGGAGTACTATCTCCTTCATTGGCTTTTAAAATTGCATCTAATACCTCAGGACAGGCACCAGCAACATTATCAGAAGCGAATTTAACTCGCTCTCTTTTAATTTTAATTTTTGCCATAATTATTGTTTTGGAAAGTAATCTTTAAGTTCACCCTCTCGGTAAACGTCAGCAGTACAACAATGTAAACCTCCACCAAAAGCGTAAGCATCTCTAAGCTCTACTGGTATAACTTCCATTCCTAATTTATCTAATTGTTCAGCTTGATATTTTTCACTTTTTTCTACACATACAGTTTTAGGATCTAAAACTAAAACATTCATTGATAGCCAAGTTGATGAATAACATAATGGTGGTGGTTCGTTGTGTGCTGGTTGTGCACTGTCTACAATTTCCCAACCATTATCTTCAAATAATTTTCTTTGTTCCTTAGGAAGTCTTCTTTGTGGGTTATTGATAATTAAACCTTCTTTAATTGGTGTAAAAGTTGCATCAATGTGAATTGGATAAGGATCACCTGGGAAGTTAACTGCATGAACTCTGTGATCTTTATAATGTCTCTTTAGCCAATCAATTCCCTTTAAATTTGTTGTAAATCCATGTTGAACAACTAAATCTTTACCAAATCTTAATACGTCCGCTGCATCAAATAATGGTTCTTCTTCAGTGGTTACAAAATATTTTTTCTCAGTCCATTCTAATCTTTTTTGAACACCAATTTTATCTGATAAATAATCCTTTCTATAATCTGCATCCGTTAGTCTTGGCTTTGGAGCAGACTCGTGTCTCATGTTAGGGTCTTGATTATAATAATCTTTTAAAAGTGGTCGGTAACATAAATATTCAAACCAACGACATCGGTAACTCATTGTAGCTTCTAAAATTTCGTTCCCTACTGTTAACAAAACATCTCTAGGAGGCATACAGCCAAACATGGTTTCTGCTTCCCAATCAGGTGTGGATGTTTTTTGATTAAAATCTATTGGTGTGGGTCGATCAACTTTAATGCCTCTTTTTTTAAGCATGTTTGAAAAGTTATCTAATAATTCATTTGCTTTATCGACAGTATCTTTTGTTCTTGGTCCAAACTGACCTCGCATATCACTATCTTCTGGAACTTTTGCATCCAAAGCAGGCTCTGGTGCTGGTATACAAGTTCCATCCGCTCTTCCAACAATTACATGTTTTAATGGATCCCACTCGTTCCAACTATTAACAATAGTTTTATTCTCACTCATAAAGATTAGTTTTTTATAATATTATGCTCAGGACCAAAAGGAAATTTTGTAATATTCTCTGCTCCATCTTTACCAATCACCAAAATATCATGTTCTCTATATCCGCCTGCGCCAGGATTACCTTCTGGGATCATGATCATTGGCTCCATCGACACGACCATATTTTCTTCAAGAACAGTATCAATATCTTCTCTTAATTCTAAACCAGCTTCTCTTCCATAAAAGTGTGAAAGCATACCAAATGAATGTCCGTAACCAAATGTTCGATACTGAAGATAACCAAGCTCGGCAAATAATTCATTTAGCTCATGACAAATATCTGAACATTTAACACCTGGTTTAATTAATTCTAATCCTCTTTTATGAACTTTAACATTTGCCTCCCAAGCTTTAAGAGAAGCATCATCGCCATGATCTAAAAATAAAGTTCTCTCTAGTGCAGTGTAGTATCCTGAGATCATTGGAAAAGTATTTAAAGATAAAATATCTCCTTTAACTAATTTTCTATTAGTCTTTGGATTATGAGCTCCATCTGTATTGATACCAGATTGAAACCATACCCAAGTGTCCATGTACTCTGCACCCGGATAACTTTTTACAATCTCTCTTTCCATTCTATCTCTTGCTGCTATTGCTACTTCGATTTCCGTATTATTTTCTCTAATATTTTTAACTATTTCTTCACCACCAATATCTGCAATTCTTGCACCATTTCTAATGATCTCAATTTCTTCGTTAGATTTAATCATTCTAAGTTTCATTAGATCTTTTGAAACATCACTGAACACAGAGAAAGTAAAAATAGACCCTATTTTTTCTCGCATATCCAACGTGACATGATCATTTTCTATTCCAATTTTTTTTGGAGGTTCATCTCTTCCAATGATTGAAACAATGGCTCTTAAAAAATTATCCCTTTTCCAATCAGTATAAATAACGTTATTACAATGAGATCTACGCCATGGTTGGCTTGCATCAATGTTAGCTGAAATTGTTGAGATTTTATTTTGAGTGATTACACATCCGTATGGTCTACCAAAAGAGCAATAAATAAAACCTGTGTAATATGCAACGTTATGCATAGATGTTAAGATAACCATATCAAGACCATTTTGATCCATAACTGATCTAAGTTTACTTACTCGATTGTTATATTCTTTATCTGTGAAAGGTAATTTTACTTTCTCACCATTTTTAAGTTCAAAAAAATCTGGTCGTTCCATATTAATTTAATGCTATATATCTTTTGTTCCATCTCATTATTAAACTGTAATAAAATATAGATACAAAAAGAAAAAAACCACCGATTATAGTATTTGTGGATGGCACTTCATTAATTCCAAATAATGGCAGCCAAACCCAAAAAATTCCTCCTACAACTTCAGTTAAAGATAATAGAGTCAATTCTGCTGCTGGTATGGCCTTAGATCCAATCGAATATAAAATTAATCCAAAACACACTAACGTCCCATGCAAAGAAAATAAAGCTCCGTTATAGCTAGATGAAAAGAAAACTAAGTTGTTTGATAAAATCATAATTGTTGCAAACACCAAACAAAAGAAACCTGCAAAAGCTACTGTTGTGAATTTTGGAGTTTCTTTTCTCCATCTAAGCGTTACAGAAAAAACTGAGAAACCTATTGAGGAAGTTAAACCAAATACAAAACCAATTAATGATTTTTCAGCAGTATTTCCAAGTGCCATAATAATGATACCAACTGTTGCAATTATTATTGATATCCAAACATTGAGAGAAATTTTTTCTCTTAAAAATAAAAATGCCAATAATGCTGTAAAAAAAGGCATTGCTGCTAAACAAAGCAAAGTAACTGCAGCGCTAGTATTTGTAATTGAATAAATAAATGTAATCATAGCGATCCCCAATCCAGATCCACCAATTACTCCAGATAAACCTATTTTATAATAGTTTTTGTAAAAATTTTTTCCTTCTTCGAAAAATAAATAAAGATTTAATAAGATGAAAATTGTTAAACCTCTGCCAAAAATGTACTGCCAAGGTACCAATTGCGGATTATCCATATATCGAACTACTAATGGGCCAAACGACCATAATAGACCCGCAATAAGTACAACAGGAATGGCTATTCTTGGATTTCTCAACTCTAACATAATGAGAAATCTAATTGTAAATAGAATTTTCTACAACAAAAATACGTTTCTAAACTAAATTTTGATTTGAAAGGTTGGGGAAAAAACAATCAACGACATCTCCTTTTTTAAATTTTGATTTACCTGCTGGTAACAAAACCCAAATATTTGATTTTACAAATGATTTAATTCTAAAAGACTCTTGACCTTTTAAAATTTCAACATTTATTTTTCCATTTTTAGTTGTGCTTAATTGGCTCTTTACAAATCTTGTGAAATTCTTTTTTTTATCAAAACCATTCGTCAAAATAGCTTTAATTGATTTTTCTTCTGATAATCCTAAGGCATTTAAAATGTATGGAATTACAAAAAATCTAAAACATGCAGCTGAAGAAATTGGATTTCCAGGGAGTCCGAATATTGCCTTTTCTTTCCCTTTAATTTTTGCAAACATTATTGGTTTTCCTGGCCTTATTGCAGCACTTTTAAAATAGCTTGATAACTTAAATTTTTTAACAACATCAGGTATAAAATCAAACTTGCCCGCAGATACTGCGCCTGACGTAATAATAATATCATCGTTAGATTTAATTAATTTATTTATTTTTTGTTTAAAAATATTTTGATGATTATCTCTTAATATACTTCCGCTTTTGAAATTAAATAAAAAATTTTGATTTAAGTTTTTAATATAGTGTGTGTTGGAATTTCTTACCATCCAAACTGGAATATTGTCTTTGTTTGATATTTCGTTTCCAGTAGAAAAAAACAATATATTAATCTTTTTTTTTACTTTAATTTGTTTAATACCTAAACTCTTAAAAGCTAAAATATGGTTTGGTTGAACAATTGTATTTTTTTTTATTACAACCTCACCTCTTTTAAAATCTGAGCCTGCAAATCTTACGTGATTATATTTTTTAATTTTTTGATTTATTAAAATATATTTTTTATTATTTTTATTTGGATAGAAATTAATTTGCTCAATAGGAATAATTGTATCAACCCCTTTTGGAATAATCCCCCCTGTCATTATCTCTATTGCATCAAATTTTTTAATTTTTTTCTTTAATGGTTTAGAACCAGCAGCAATTGAGCCAATTATTTTGAATTGTTTTTGGGAATTTTTTTTAATTTGATTTGTATCTTTTGAATTAATCGCATATCCATCAAAAGCAGCATTATCTCCTGTTGGATAATTTATATTAGAATAAACATTGCTAGAAACAACTCTATTTAAGGATTTAATACTATTAATTTTCTCATCTTTAATTTTAATTTTTGCTTTTTTTAATATTTTCTTAGATTGTTCGTAACTAATCATTTCAATATTTCTTTAGCTTTTTCTAAATCCTCTTTTGTATTTATATTAAAGAAAGGATCATTATTTGGAAACTCCATATTAATTATTTTTACTCCAACATTATTTGCCCATAACTCTACTTTTCTTTCTCCATCAGTTAAGTCCTTTTCTAATCTATCTAGTAATTTTATTGACCATAAGCCAAAAATATTATGTCTTGTATTATTCGATTTAATAAAAAATAAATCACTATCTTTAAAATTAATATTTTTAATGAAATCTTTTAGTATTTGTTTCTTAAAAAAAGGAGTATCAACAGGGAAGGTTGCTATCCACTGGTAATCTCTTTTATTTGTTTTGATCCATTTCATGGCAGATAAAACCCCACATAAAGGACCAAGTCCTTTTTTATAGTCTTCAATTTTAGTTATTTTTTCTGAACTTTGAAAATTTATCGAATTATTTGAGACAATCAAAATCTCTTTAAATTGATCAATTATTTCTGACAATACGTAATCTATTAATAGCTTGTTTCCTAGGGTCACTTGTGATTTATCTTCACCAAATCTTTGTGACTTTCCGCCTGCTAGCACTGTGCCTAAAATATTGTTATGATCCATTAATCAAAATATAAAACATTCAAACTTGAATTAAAGAAATTAAATGGACTTAAGAATTTTAGAAATTGCCTCACATACAGAAAACAACAAAGTCCTTGAAAACTACACTCATAAATCTAAACATAAAAATCCATTATGTGGAGATGAAATGGAAATAAGCTTAGTTGTTAAGGATGAAGTTGTAAAAGACATGGCTTATCAGTGCAAATCATGTGTTTATTGTCAGGCATCGGTAAGCTTATTATCTAGAAAAATAAGAGATAAAAAGATTAATCAAATAATGACCTTTATATCGCATGGAGAGAAATTGTTTGATGACATAAAATCTAAAGTAGATAACGAATGGAAAAGCTTTAAAGAAATATTTAATAAGAAAAATATTAGTAGAAAAGAATGTTTGCTTTTGCCATTAAAAACGGTTCAAAAGGCTTTAGAAAATAAATGAATATAGATAAATCTACATTACAAAAAGCTTTGATTGCAGGTTTTTTTTCAACAATTACAATTGGTGTTTTAACTGTTTTAACTTACAAAAGTACTTTGGGATATTTCATAGCTGGATCTTTTGGTTCATCAATGGTGCTATTATTTGGTTTTCCTGAAAGTCCATTTGCACAACCGAAAAATGTTTTTTTTGGTCATTTGTGTACTGCGCTTGTTGGTGTTATTTTTGTTAATTTCATACCTTTGCCTATATACATAAATATTGCCTTAGCTGTAGGTGCTGGTGTTTTCTTTATGATTTTATTAAATATTGTTCACCCACCTGCAGGTGGTAATCCAATTATGGTTATTATCGGAAGTGCGTCATTTGAATACTTAATAAATCCAATAATATTCGGATGTATTATAATCTTAGGATTAGCTATATTAGTTAACAAATTTATTCTAAAAAAAAATTATCCCTCGAAATAAATTTTATTTTTTTTGTTATAAAAAATAATATTGAATGAATAAAAAATTTTTAATAAATTAGGATCGTAGAGAAAAAAAATAGGGTAAATAACCATAAGGGTAAAGAAATGAGAAAAAATAAAAATGAAAATACTTTGTGTATTATACGACGACCCTATAAATGGGATGCCCAAAAATTATCCTTTAGGGGATCTTCCAAAAATAGATAAATATCCTGATGGTATGACTCTTCCTTCACCGAATGGAAGAGATTTTAAACCTGGTGAGTTATTAGGATGTGTTTCAGGAGAATTAGGCTTAAGAAAATTTTTAGAGAGTAATGGTCACCAATTAGTTGTTACCTCTGATAAAGATGGAGATGATTGCACTGCTGATAAAGAATTAGTAGACGCAGATGTAGTTATTTCACAGCCTTTCTTTCCATATTATCTAACAAGAAAAAAAATGGAGTCTGCTCCAAATCTTAAAATGGCAATTACAGCAGGTATTGGATCTGATCACGTTGATTTGCAAGCTGCAATGGATCATAAAATTGATGTAGTTGAAGTTACCTACTGTAATTCTAGATCAGTTGCTGAACATATAGTAATGATGATTGTATCTATGGTTAGAGATTACCATTCGCAATATGCAATAGTAAATAATGGTGGCTGGAACATCGCTGATGCTGTTCAGAGATCTTATGATGTTGAAGGAATGCATATTGGTACAGTAGCAGCAGGAAGAATTGGTTTAGATGCTTTAAGAAAAATGAAACCTTTTGATGTTCATCTCCATTATTTTGATAGACATAGATTGCCAGAAAAGGTTGAAAAAGAGTTAAATTTAACTTTTCATGATTCAGTTGAATCTATGGTTAAAGTTTGTGATGTAGTTACAATTAATTGTCCACTGCATCCTGAAACTGAACATCTTTTTGATGAAACAATGATTAATAAGATGAAAAAAGGAGCTTATATCGTAAATACCGCTAGAGGAAAAATTTGCGATAAAGATGCAATTGCTGCAGCGCTAAAATCTGGTCAATTAAGTGGTTATGCTGGAGATGTTTGGTTTCCTCAGCCTGCACCAAATGATCATCCTTGGAGATCGATGCCTCATCACGGGATGACGCCACATACTTCTGGAACATCTCTATCAGCACAAACTAGATACGCAGATGGTGTTAGAGAAATACTGGAATGTTTTTTTGAGAAAAAAGAAATCAGAAATCAGTATCTTATAGTTAAAGATGGAGAACTCGCAGGTATGGGTGCTCACTCTTATAGCAAAGGTACTGCAACTGACGGTTCGGAAGAAGCTGCAAAGTATCAAAAAAAATAAATTCTTATAAAAAAGCGATTTATATCTTTTATAAGTCGCTTTTTTAAAGAAAATTCACATTAATAATTCATAAACTTATTTTTTTTCATTCTTTCATATTTTTAAAGTTAAAATATACTGCTCGAATGAATTCTGAATACAAAGTATTTAAATTTAAATCTGAAAATTTAGATGACTTTAATGATCATATATCTATAGAAGAACCTGTTGAAATAATAATTAAATATAAAGATAAAGAAATTTGGGTTGAAAAAACTATTTCAGTTACAATGAGAACTCCAGGAGATGATGAAGATTTAGTAAGAGGTTTTCTTTTTAATGAAAAAATAATTGAAAAAATTGATTATATAGAAAAAATTGAGCTCACTGGTAAACCTACAGAGCAATACGGTCTAAAAAATAAAATTATTGTTACAATTAATAATTCAGATAACATTGATGTCGACAAAATAAAAAGAAATTTTCTAACAAACTCATCTTGTGGTGTTTGTGGTAAAAGTTCTTTAGATGCTTTAGAAATTATTAAAAAAGATAAAATTTTAAAATCTAATCCAAAAATATCAAAAGAGGTTTTAATGAGCTCACCAAAAAAGCTTCGTAAAAATCAATCAGAATTTTCAAAAACCGGAGGTATTCATGCAAGTGGATTATTTAGTGCTCAAGGAGATATAGTTGCTATTAAGGAGGATGTTGGTCGTCATAATGCTTTAGATAAACTTATTGGTTATGCTCTAAAAGAAAATTTACTTGATAACACTTCACAATTTTTAGCTTGTTCCGGTAGACTTAATTTTGATCTGGTGCAAAAAGCACTTATGGCAAATATTGGGATTTTAATAGGTGTTGGTGCGCCAACTAGTCTTGCTATTGATTTAGCAAATAAGTTTGACATGACATTGGTTGGTTTTGTAAAAGAGGATAGCTTTAATATTTATAGCAATAAAGATAGGATTATAATAAATACTTGAGCTATTAAAAAAGGGTAAAGGGTAAATTGTCAAAAAATATAAGTAATCTTTCAGGTAGAATTGGACTTAAGGAAAATCTGTTTAAGCAAATTTCAGAAAATACATTAAGCGAAAAACCACAGGATATTAAGGAAATTGCTAAAAAACATAACCTTGGGGTTTCAACACTTCATGGAGCTGAATCATTTTATGAATTTTTAAGACCATCTCATAGAGAAAAGAAAGCTTTTGTTTGTAATGGTAGTGCATGTATGTGTGCTGGCACACAAGAGAAGTTAAAAGATACTTTAAAAGAAAAACTTGGTGACGATAAAGTTGGAGAAATGTTTTGCTTAGGACATTGTTATGAAAACCATGCATTCCATTATGATGGAGAAAATTATGCTGGGAAGGATATAGAAAAAATTGACCAAATAATTAAAGGTGAAGAGATTAAACAAGAGAAATTTTTCTCAAAAAGTTTTGCAACAACAAGTTTCTTAATGGATGATAAACTTTCATCAACTGACCAATTTAAAGATCAATTAAATAAATTTTTAAAAACCGATAAAAAAGAAATTGTTAAATCACTCTTAGATTCTAATTTAACTGGAAGAGGTGGTGCGGGATTTCCCACAGGAATGAAGTGGGATTTTTGTAGTAAAGCTAAAGGAGAAAAAAAGTATGTAATCTGTAACGCAGATGAAGGTGACTCTGGTGCTTTTTCAGATAGATATTTATTAGAAGATCAGCCTCTGAAAGTTATTTTTGGAATGGTAATGTGTGGATTTGTAATTGGAAGCGATGAGGGAGTTTTGTATATTCGTGGAGAATATCCAAAATCTATTGAAGCTATCAATGGAAGTATCAATGAACTTAAAAAGTTAGGTCTTCTAGGTGAAAATATTTTGGGAACTGATTTTTCATTCGATCTTGGAATTTGTATCGGACAAGGTGCATACATTTGTGGAGAAGAAACAGCTTTGATTGCATCTATTGAAGGAAGAAGAGCAGAAGTTGATGTTAGACCGCCTTTTCCTGTTACAGAAGGATTATATAAAAAACCAACTGTTGTTAACAATGTTGAAACTTTAGCAGCTGCTACAGGAATTTTAATAAATGGTTCTGAAAAATTTTCATCTGTAGGAAATAAAAAATCTGCAGGTACTAAATTGGTTTGTTTGGATAGTTTCTTTAACAACCCAGGTGTTTATGAAATTGATATGGGAACGCCAATGAAAAAAATATTTAATGAAATTGGTGGAGGATACAAAGAACCATTAAAAGCTTTTCAAATTGGTGGGCCACTTGGTGGTGTGGTTCCATTAAGTGAAATAGAAAATCTTAATTTAGATTTTCAGGAGTTTACTGCAAAAGGTTTCATGTTAGGTCATGCTAGTGTGGTGAGTATTCCTAAAGATTTTTCTATGGCAGAATACATTCATCATCTATTTGAATTTTCTGCTGAAGAATCGTGTGGAAAATGTTTCCCTGGAAGACTTGGATCTTACAGAGGTAAAGAAATGTTTGACCAAGCTAAAAAGAAAACTGCAAAAATACCTTTGAAATTGCTTGAAGAATTGCTTGTTACAATGAAAAAAGGTTGTTTGTGTGCTTTATGCGGAGCTATTCCCACTCCTATTCAAAACATCCTAAAATACTTTGGGGATGAAATGAAAAATGATATGGTTAAAGATAATTAATGAGTTCAGAAAAAAGAAAAATTGCTTATATTGACGGAAAACCGTATGAAATCGGTCCAAATCACTCGTCTATTTTAAAATTTGTTAAAAGTTATGTAGGTGAAAAAAAAGTTCCTACCTTATGTGATGATCCAAATTTAGCACCTTATGGAGCTTGTAGAGTGTGTTCGGTCGAAGTTGCTTTAGAAAAAGATGGCCCTACAAGAGTAGTAGCTTCTTGCCATACTCCAGTTGCTGAAAATCAACACATATTTACATCAAATGAATCTTTGAAAGATCTTAGAAAAAATATTGTTGAATTAGTATTAACAGATCACCCAATGGAATGTGATACTTGTGAGGTAAATAATAATTGTGAATTACAAACAGTAGCAAACGATTTAGGGGTATCTGATCACAGATATAACAGTCCAAAACAACATAAAGGAATTCCAAGAGATACATCTCATGATTACATGAGAATGAATTTAGACAATTGTATAAATTGTGGAAGATGTGTCAGAGCTTGTGATGAAATTCAAGGTTCATTCGTTTTAACAATGAGTGGAAGAGGATTTGAATCAAGAATAACAACTGATAACGATATGATGTTTGGAGATAGTTCGTGTGTTTCTTGTGGTGCTTGCGCTCACACTTGTCCAACAGATGCTATCTCAGATGTTTTTCAATCAAAGTCTGCTGCAGTAGATAAAAAAGTTAGAACAACATGTTCGTACTGTGGTGTTGGTTGTAATTTAGAGGCTTCAATTAAAGATGATAAGGTTGTGGCTATTGATACTCCAAAACAAACAGAAGTTAACGCTGGACATACGTGTATTAAAGGAAGATATGCGTTTAGTTTTTATGATCATCCAGACAGATTAAAAACACCTTTGATTAAAAGAAATGGAAAATTTGAAGAAGCTTCGTGGGATGAAGCTTATGATTTTATCAAAAAGGAAATGAATAGAATTACAAAAGAAAATGGTCCAGATGCCTTTGCTGGAATTTCCTCTGCGAGATGTACGAATGAAGAAAATTATGTTTTCCAAAAAATGATTAGAGCTGCGGTAGGAACTAACAGTGTAGATTGTTGTGCAAGAATTTGTCATTCACCAACAGCTTGGGGAATGCAACAAACTTTTGGAACAGGAGCGGCGACTAATTCAACTGAAGATATTTATCATGCAGATTTATTTTTAGTTATTGGAGCTAATCCAACAAATGCTCATCCTGTAACAGGTGCAAAAATAAAACAACAAGTCATGAAAGGTAAAAAATTAATTGTGCTTGATCCAGTTACAACTGAGCTAGCGAAACTTGCTGATTATCATATTAAACTAAGACCAGGAACTAACGTTGCAGTTCTAAATATGATGTTACATTTTATTATAAAATCAAAACTTTATAATGCAGATTTTGTTAGAGATAGAACTGAAGGCTTTGATAATTTCTTAAAAGAGATTGAAAGACAGGATGTAGATCAACTAGCAAAAGTGGCTGGAGTAGATAAACAATTAGTTAAAGAAGCTGCAATTGCATATGCTACTGCAAGAAATTCAATGGAGTTCCATGGTTTAGGAGTTACTGAACACGAACAAGGATCTAAAACTGTAATGTTAATTGCAGATCTAGCAATGATTACCGGAAACATTGGAAGAAAAGGTGTTGGTGTTAACCCTTTAAGAGGTCAAAACAATGTTCAAGGTGCAGCAGATATGGGATGTCAACCACACCAAGGTGCTGGATATTTTCCTGTAGCTGATGAAAAGCATCAAGAATTCTATACAGAAAAATATGGAGTAACTCACCCAACTAAGCCAGGATTAAAAATTCCTCAAATGTTTGAAGCTGCAATAGATAAAGAGCTTAAAGGTTTATGGATTATTGGTGAAGATATAGTTCAAACTGACCCTAATAGCGCTCATGTTATAGAGGCTATGAACTCATTAGAGCTTCTAGTTGTTCAAGAAATATTTATGAGTGAAACGGCAAAATTAGCGACTGTTGTTCTACCAGGTACAACTTTCTTGGAAAAGGATGGAACTTTTACAAATACTGAGAGAAGAATTCAAAGAGTGAACAGAGCTGTGCCTCCTCTACCAGGCACTAAACCTGATGGATTAATTGTAACTGAAATGATGCAAAAATTAGGTTTTGACCAACCAACTTATGACGCTGATCAAGTTCTAGAAGAGATTGCTGATATAGTTCCTTTCTTTAAGGGAGTTACTAGAGAGAGACTTGGAAAATTTGGATTACAATGGCCAGTTCAAGAAGATGGAACTGATACTAAAATTTTACATACTGAAACTTTTAAATTAGGTAAAGGTAGACTTAAAAACTTTGATTGGAAAGAGTCATCAGAAATTGAAGCTAATAAAAAAGATTATCCTTTAATTTTAACAACAAGTAGAGTTTTACAACATTACAACGCCGCAACAATGACTAGAAGAACAAAAAATATAAATATTGTTGATGAAGATGTTTTATTAATTCATCCTAAAGATGCTGAGTACAGAGATCTTAATACTGGTGATATTGGAAGACTTTATTCAGGTAGAGGTGAAGTTGCCCTTAAAGTAGAGGTGACAGATAAAGTTAAAGAAGGAATAGTGTTTACTACATTCCATTTCCCAGAACATATGGTTAATATGGTTACAGGTCATGGTAAAGATGAAGAAACAATGTGTGCAGAATACAAGGTATCTTCTGTTGAAGTGCAAAAAATCTCAAATCAATTTAAAACAGAAGTTAAACCAAAAGAAAATCAAGCTGAAGTTAATTAATTAAAATGACCATTGGTTGGCATTTTGATAATACATATTCAAAGTTATCAAATACTTTTAAAGAAAATATTAAACCAACTCCTGTTCATGATCCTGAATTAGTAATTTTAAATAAGGAACTAGCATCTACTTTAAATTTAGATTTTTCAAAAACTGACAAAAAAAAATTAGCAGAAATATTTTCTGGAAACTCCATACCAGAGGAAACTAATACTATTGCACAGGCATATGCAGGTCATCAATTTGGACACTTTACGATGTTAGGAGATGGTAGAGCAGTTTTATTGGGTGAGCATTTAGTAAACAATGACAATCGTTTTGATATTCAGTTTAAAGGTTCAGGAAGAACTTCTTTTTCTAGAGGTGGTGACGGAAGAGCAGCACTAGGACCTATGCTTAGAGAATATATTATCAGTGAAGCAATACACTCATTAAATATTCCAACTACTAGAAGCCTTGCTGTAGTCAAAACAGGAGAAAAAGTTGTAAGAGAAAATCTTTTACAGGGTGCTATATTAACAAGAGTTGCATCCAGTCATCTTCGGGTTGGAACATTTCAATACATAGCTGCAACTCAAAACATTGAAAATTTAAATACTTTAGTCGACTACACAGTAAATAGACATTATCCAGAAATCAAAACATCAAATTCAAAAGGATTAGACTTGTTAAATCTTGTAATGGAAAAGCAATGCCAGCTAGTAATCAATTGGATGCGAGTTGGATTTATTCATGGAGTTATGAATACTGATAACATGGCAATTTCAGGTGAAACCATTGATTACGGTCCTTGTGCATTTATGGATCATTATGATCCAAAAACTGTATTTAGCTCAATCGATAAATTTGGGAGATATGCCTTTTCTAATCAACCACCCATTACAAAGTGGAATTTAGCAAGATTTGCAGAATGCTTAATCCCTCTAATTGACAAAAATGAAGATACTGCAATTAAATTAGCAACAGATTTAATAGATAATTTCCAAAATATTTATGAAGATAAATGGTTAAATATGATGAGAGATAAACTAGGTCTATTTGGTGAGGATAAAAATGATAAAAAATTAATTAACGATTTGTTTAATTGGATGAAAAAAAATAAAGCAGATTACACAAATACTTTTTGTAATCTAATGGATATCAATTCTGATGAAATTTATAAAAATAATGATTTTATCGATTGGAAAAATGAATGGAAAAAAAGATCTGAGTTAAATAATTCAACTAAGGACAAACAAACTCAACTTATGAAATCAAATAATCCAATTGTAATTCCGAGAAATCATAAAGTAGAGGAAGCTTTAGCTGAAGCAGACAAAGGAAATTTAGACAAAATGAAAAAATTATTAACTATTTTAAAAAACCCGTATGTCAATCAGAATAATATTGAGGAATATAAATTACCTGCTCCATCAAGCAATGAAAAATATCAAACTTTTTGTGGAACTTAAATTATAGAACGTAAGGCTCAGGCCTAGCAGTTTTACCTAAAACTCTTTCAACTGCAAAATCACTTATATCAATTGTTTGGTATGATCCTGTTGTGATTAATTCCGTTAAAGCTCTACCAATACCTGGCGCCTGCATTAATCCTCGACCTGTAAATCCAGAAGCCATGTAAACATTGTCATATTTAGGATGTTTACCAACGACTGCATTGTTATCTAATCTATTGCAATCATAGTAACCCGCCCATCCACCAGTTAACTTTAATTCTTCAAAGGCAGGTATTCTCTTTGCAAGAGCTGGCCAAACTAATTCCTCAAAATCATTCCAAGCTGGTTCCAAATCATCTGCATCAAATACAGAAATAGGTGATCCTGCTAAATATTCCCCACCTTCTGGTCTCCAATAAACACCGGTTGTAAGGTCTCCACTTAATGGCATCTCTTTTATATATGTTGGGCATTTAACTCTAAACACGGTATGCTTTTGAGGAACAACAGGAATATCTTCTAACAATTCTTTTGTCCAGCAACCAGCTGCAGAAACAATCGTTTTAGCATTTATTTCAGAAATACTTTTTACTTCACCTTTAATAAATTCTGCTCCAAGCTCTATTGCTTTGCTCTTAAGAGCGCTATGAAACATAAAAGGATCAATCCATCCTTCACTTTGATTATCTGTATAAGTTGCTGTCTCAATCCCTTCACTGTTCACATAAGGGAAAACCTTAGATAATTCTGACCCTTTAATATTTTTTGTTCCTGCATCACATTCTTTATGATTTTCTAATGCTCTATATTGTTCTTCAGCATGTTCAGAACCAAACATTAAGAGATATCCATTGGTTACCATACTAGCTGTAGGGTTAGGATTTTTTTCTGTTTTTAACAATTCTGGTATTTGAAAGATAAATTCTCTTGCAAATTTTCCTAATAAAATATTTTCTTTTTGGAAAAATTGTCTTCTAAAACCTCCTAAAGATAATGGGAATGAAGCGGTTTTATAAGTAGGATCTCTTTCAATAACTTTTACTTTTCTACCTTCTTTGGATAAAAAATAAGCAGTAGCTGCCCCTATTATTCCACCACCAATTACTACAACATCATCCATATCTAATTTAACATTATTAAGCTTGTATTCAGAATTAGTGCAAAGCTACACCAAAGTAAATATGGAATCATTAAGTAGGCACTCAACATCTTGACGCGTTTAAACCTTAAAATAAGATTAATTATCAATGCTATTAGTATGATTAATATTAAAAGAGCCAAAACCATATTGTGAAAAACAAAAAAAACTACACTCCAAGTTGTATTGAATACTAAATGAATAAAATAAATGTAAACAGTATTCATATCTCTATTTTTTGTATGCCAGTAAAGCCATATTGCAACTGTCATCAATGTATACAAAGTGGTCCAAACAGGTCCGAATATCCAATCTGGTGGATTAAATGTTGGTTTATTTATTAATGAGTACCATGGCTCTTTAAATGTAAAAGTAGCTAAACCACCAATCAGTGAAGCAGAGAATGTAATAGCAAGAAACAATATAAATGTTAAAAATTTATTTTTAAACATGTTAGATATATACATAACAAAAAATGAGTAAAAAAACTATTTGGATTACAGGTGGTAGTACAGGGATTGGTAAAGCTTTAGCGATTAAGTTTGCAAGTAAGGGATGGAACGTTGCTATATCTGCAAGAAGAGCTGAATTACTAAATGAGCTTTCAAATTCTTATGAAAATATTTCAGGTTTTCCTTTAGATGTAACAGATAAGGAAAAATGCAAAGAAGTATTTAATGAAATTAAAAACAAATATGAAAATATAGATATTTGTTTTTTTTCAACTGGAACATGGGATCCCAAAAAAGAAAAAGATATAGATGTCGAACAAATAGAAGATGTCTTTAAAGTAAATTTTTTTGGAACTGTGAATAGCATCAAAGCAGTTGAACAATACTTTAGAGATAAAAAAAAAGGTATAATTACTATTGTATCATCAATTGCAGGATATAGGGGGTTACCTAATTCAACTGGATATGGACCATCTAAATCTGCATTAAATAACTTAGCTGAAAGTTTGTACTTTGATTTTAAAAGGTACAACGTACGTGTTTGTTTAGTATCTCCTGGATTTATTAAAACACCAATGACAGATAAAAATGATTTTAAAATGCCTTTTTTAAAAACTCCCGAGTATGCTGCAGATCAAATTTATGAAGGTTTAGTTAACAAAAATATATTTGAAATACATTTTCCAAAATCACTTACAATTACATTAAAACTATTGAGTTTTTTACCGAGTAAAATTTATTTTGGTTTAGTTGGAAAACTAACAAAATATCAAAAAAAATAGTTAATCTTTTACGAATACAACTGTTAATTCAGCTACTTTAAAACCAAATTTAGTCATTATTGCTCTATTAATTGCAACTCTATCATCTTGTTTAAAAATCCAATCATCGAAAGTTATTTTTAATTCTTTACCTTTAACTGGAACTAATAAAACATATTCAAATTTAAACGCTGGTCCGTAAGAATATCCTTTTGCTTTACCTACAACATCTCCTGCTGTCCCTTCGTAATTATGCTCATCAATTTTATTTATTGTCCATTCTCGGTCTTGGACTTCACCATCATCCCAATTAAATTTTTCTTTAAGAATTAATTGCTTTCCATCCCAGGTTCCATTTAAATCTGCAGAAAATTGTCTTGTAACTTTTCCTGATCTGTTTTGTAGAACACCCCAAGCCTTAACATTGCCAGATAAATATTCCTCAATAATTAATCTTGGTTCTTTGTTTTTAAAGTCTTCTGGTTTCATAGCGCTATTATTTGAGCAACTTGTAATTAAGAATAATGAAATTATCAATGAAATTGACTTAATTATTTTTATATGTCGCATAAATATCTCCATTATTTTTATTTGTTTTGCATTGAAAATTGTATCAGATCAATATTTTTTGACTTAAATCCAGCCTCACAATAAGAAAGATAAAACTCCCACATTCTTTTAAATGTTAAGTCAAAGCCTTGATTTTTAATTAAATCCCATTTTTTTAAAAACTCATTTCTCCATATAGCCAATGTATTTGCATAATGATCAGCATAAGAAACATATGAATTTATAGTTAAGCCGTTATCAGAAACATAACGATTAATACTATTTTTATTTGGCAAAAAACCACCAGGAAAAATATATTTTTGAATAAAATCTTGTTTGTTTTTGTATCTATCAAACAACCTATCATCGATAGTTATTCCTTGAATAGCTGCTTTACCACCATCAGATAAGTTATTTTTAATGGTTTTAAAATAACCCTCTAAATAATTTTGACCAACAGCTTCAATCATCTCTATAGAGGCAATTGAATTGTATTTACCTTTAAGATCTCTGTAATCCTTTATTTCAATATTTACTTTTTCGTTTAAACCACAATTAAAAATTCTTTCTTTTGCGTATTCAAATTGTTTTTTTGATATTGTAATACAGTCTAGTTTGACATCATATTTTTTACCTAAGTACTCAGCAAAGCCTCCCCAACCACATCCTATTTCTAAAACTTTGTCACCATTATTTGGTTTAATTAGATCAATTAATTTTTGATATTTATTATTTTGAGCATCAGAAAGATTTTTCGAGTTTTCATCAAAAATAGCACTAGAGTAAGTAAGTGTGTCATCTAACCAAAGAGAGAAAAAATCATTTCCTAGATCATAATGTTTAGCAATATTTTCTTTGCTTCTACTTTTTGTATTTTTGATTACTTTATTTTTTACAAAATTAATTATTGGAAAATCGAGAAGGCCTGAGAATTTATATATGACTTCTATATTTCTTGCAGTTAATTCAATTAAATTTGATAAGTTGCTAGTTTCGAATTCACCTCTCATATAGCTCTCAGCAAATCCTATACTACCACCTCTAATTAAATTATAATTAAAATTTGGTTTTTTAATTGAAATATTTGCATGTAATTTTTCATTTGGATTTCCAAACTTTAAAATTGTTCCATTATGTGTAGTCAGCTCTAGATAACCATGACTTATTTTATTAAGAAATTTAAAAACTAATTTATCTGCTGCGTTATTTAAAAACATTAATTCTCTACCGTTAAATTATTTTTAATTTTAAATTTTTTCTTAATAAATTTAATTCCTTTAATCCATAATTTAAACGCTTCAAAATGTATCGCAGAGATAATTTTAAATGTCATTAATGGGTGTTTAAGATAAGAATTCATTAAGTTTTTGCTTGTCAGATCAGATCTTTCACCATCTTGAGATGCAAAAAGAATTTTTCCTTCTTGATCATATTGATCAATTACAACTGATAACTTCTCCTCTGGATTTAATATCCTAAAAAAATAATTACAATCCATTTCAATAAATGGTGAAACATGGAATTTCTTTGAGCAATTATTTTGAATTAATTTATTTTGTCCGTCTACTTTAAAAACATATGTGTGTTGCTCACCAAATGTATTTTTAACCTCATATAATATAGAAATTAAATTATCATTTTTATCGTATACAAAAAAAATACTTAGTGGATTAAAAACATAACCAAATATTCTTGGATAGCATAAAAGTTTAACTTTTATGTTTTCTGTACTGATTTCGTTATTAATTAGATTTTTTTTTACCCACTCAAAAAGAGATGACCCATCACGATCACCATGATCTTTTTCGTAAAAACTAATAAGATTAAATTTATTTAATGAAAAAAATTTTAATTTTTCATTAAGCTCATTTAGCTCTGATAGATCAATAAAAAGTGAAAATACTTTATATTTAAAAAAATGTTCTTTTGGTTTGAATCTCTTATGGATTACGTTTCCATTGTATATACAAGAGCTAATCATTAAGGTTTTTCAGCATTTCAATAGATGATTTTATTCCATCTTCATGAAATCCGTAACCAAAATAACTGCCGCAAAAAAGTAAATCTTTGTGATTTTGTATTTTAATAAGCTCTGATTGAGCATCCAATGCTTTTTGATCGTAATATGGATGTGTAAATTTTACTTTTCTGAGTATTTTTTTCTCATCAATGTTGAAGTAAGGATTTAGTGTTAAGAAAATATTTTCATCACACTTTAAATTTTGTAATGAATTTAACCAGTAGGTTATTGAATTTTTCTCTAAATTCTTGTCATCTATTGATGAATTCCAAGAAGACCAAGCTTTTTTATTTTTTGGCATGGCCCGCTGATCTGTATGTATGTAAGCTATATTTTCTTTGTAGCTAAAATTCGAAAGAATATTTCTCTCATCCTCAGTTGGATTTTCAATTAAACTTAAGGCTTCATCAGCATGGGTTGCCAAAACTACTTTATCATAATCAAAAAATTCGCTTTCTCCACCATAGTATAGGTCTAATCCTGATGATTTTCTTTTAATTCTTGTAACTTTATAATTTTTGTAATGTTCACCACTTATTTGAGAAAGTATTTTGCTAACATAAGTTCTGCTTCTATTGGTTACTGTGTACCACTGCGGTCTATTTTTCAATTTAAACAAACCATGATTTTGGAAAAATCTAAGAAAGAAACTAATTGGCATCTTGCTCGCTTCATAAGGAGGCATAGACCAAATTGCAGATACCATTGGTATTATATGATAATCAACAAATGTTTTTGATAATTTATTAATTTTTAAATATTCACCTAAAGTAATTTTATCATTTGATACATTTACTTGATCACTTTTTTTATAAAATTTAATTATATCAAAAAACATTTTTAAGAACTCTATGTTAAACAAATTTGATTTATTAGAGAAAATTCCACTCAATCCCTTTCCACAATATTCAAAATTTGTATTATCTACTGAAACTGAAAAAGACATATTGCTTTTTTCAATTTGAATATCATTTTCCTTAAAAAAATTAATTAAATTTGGATAAGTTTGAAAATTAAAAACAATGAAACCAATATCTACAGAAACTTTTTTTTCATCAAAAAAAATATCTATTGTATGTGAGTGTCCACCAAAATGATCTTCTCGCTCGAAAAGATCTACATTATGTTTTTTAGATAAATAATAAGCAGCACTTAATCCAGAAATACCTGAGCCAACAACAGCAATTTTCATTAATTATTATGCTGCATCTTCTTTAAACTCATCCATACTAGGACAAGTACAAAAAATATTTTTATCTCCGTATACGTTATCAACTCTTGCAACCGGAGGCCAAAATTTATTTGCTTTTAAGAATTTTGCAGGATACGCAGCTTGCTCTCTTGAATATTTATGACTCCATTCATCTGAAGCTAATTCAATATCTGTATGAGGTGCATTTTTAATTGGATTATCAACTTTATCAAATTTTCCTGATTTGATCATATCTATTTCTAATTTAATGCTAATCAAAGTATCACAAAATCTATCTAGTTCGGACAAGCTTTCACTTTCAGTTGGTTCAATCATCATTGTGCCTGCTACTGGCCATGACATTGTTGGTGCATGAAAACCATAATCGATCAATCTTTTAGCTATATCTTCTTCAGTAATCCCTGTTTCGGTTTTAATAGATCGAATATCAATAATACATTCATGAGCTACATTTCCGTTTGAGCCTTTATAAAGAATTGGGTAATGATCTTTAAGTCTATGGGCTATATAATTTGCATTTAGTATTGCAACTTGCGTTGCTAATTTTAAGCCTTCGGAACCCATCATTTTAATATACATCCAAGAAATTGATAAAATACTTGAACTTCCCCATGGTGCTGCTGAAACTGCTCCTATTCCTGTGGCAGGTCCACAGTCCTTAACAACTGGATGATTAGGCAAATAAACTTGTAAATGTCTTTTACATGCAATTGGTCCCATACCTGGTCCTCCACCACCATGTGGAATACAGAATGTTTTGTGTAAGTTTATGTGGCAAACATCTGGACCAAAATTTCCGGGTCTTGCTATACCAACAAGCGCGTTTAAATTTGCACCATCCATATAAACTTGGCCACCATGTTTATGAATTAACTCACATATATCTGTAATTTTTTCTTCAAATACTCCGTGTGTAGACGGATAAGTGACCATTAATGCTCCAAGATTTTCAGAATGCATTTCTGCTTTTTTCTTTAAATCCTCAAAATCAACATTTCCTTCTTTGTCACAATCAACAACGACAACTTTCATTCCTACCATTTGTGCGCTAGCAGGATTGGTTCCATGTGCTGAGCTAGGTATTAAACATATGTTTCTGTTTTCCTCGCCTCTGTCTAAATGATATTTTCTAATAACCATTAATCCTGCATATTCGCCTTGGGCGCCTGCATTTGGTTGAAGCGAAACACCAGAAAAACCAGTAATTGATCTCAGCCAATTTTTAAGATCAGTGAATAAATCTCTATATCCTTCCATCTGCTCAATAGGTACAAATGGATGAGGCTCTGCTAATTCTCTCCACGAAATAGGTATCATTTCTGCAGTAGCGTTTAATTTCATAGTACATGAACCAAGTGCAATCATAGTTCTATTTAAAGCTATATCTTTATCTTCTAACTTTTTTAAATATCTAAGCATCTCAGTTTCTGAGTGGTATGAATTGAAAACAGGATGTTCTAAATATTTTGAAGTTCTTAATAAGTTTTTTGGCAAATTAGGTAAACTTACTGTTGGGTCTTCTTTTTTAATCGACTCAGCTGCATTAAAAATTTTCAACAATTGATTTACTCTATAAACATTTTTCTTTTCATCAAAAGAAACTGCCAACATTTCAGAATTTACTCTTCTAATGTTTACCTTTTGATCCAAAGCATTTTTATAAATTTGATCAGTTTTATCTTTTGTTACAATTGTAACTGTATCAAAGAAATGATCTGAATAAATTTCATATCCAGATTGTTTCAATTTATCTGCAAAATTTTTAGCTAATTGAGAAACTCTTTCTGCAATAGTTTTAATTCCAACTGGTCCGTGGTAAATGGCATATGCAGCTGATACAATTGCTAACAAAGCTTGGGCAGTACAAATATTGCTTGTAGCTTTGTCTCTTCTTATATGTTGTTCCCTAGTTTGTAATGATAATCTGTATGCTTTGTTTCCATGTCTATCAACAGAGACACCCACAATTCTTCCAGGCATAGATCTTTTATATTCGTCTTTAGTTGCAAAGAAAGCTGCATGAGGTCCACCATAACCCATTGGAATTCCAAATCTTTGAGAACTTCCTACAGCAATATCTGCTCCTAGTTCTCTTGGTGTTTTTAATTTAGCAAGTGCTAATAAATCACAAGCTAATATTGCTTTACCATTTTTTTTATGAATTTTACTAATTGCTTCACTAGGATCTTTTATATCTCCTAAAGTTCCCGGATATTGTAATATACCACAAACTAAATCTTCCTTTAATTGATCTAATACTTCATCTTCATTTCCGACAAGTACTTTTAATCCCATTGGTTCTGCTCTTGTTTGAATTACATCTATGGTTTGTGGATGACAGTTTTCTGAGACAAAAACTAAATTACTATCTTTTTTATTTAATCTATGACTTAATCCCATTGCTTCTGCAGCTGCTGTTCCTTCATCTAATAAAGATGCATTTGCGATATCCATTCCTGTAAAATCAACTATCATTTGTTGGAAATTAAGCAGCATTTCTAATCTTCCTTGAGCTACCTCAGGTTGATAAGGTGTATAAGAAGTGTACCAACCTGGATTTTCTAAAATATTTCTTAGAATTACATATGGCGTATAAGTTCCATAATAACCCATCCCTATAAAGTTAGAGTAAATTTGATTTTTCTTAGAAATTGCTTTTAATTTTCTTAATGCTTCATATTCTGAATTAGACTCACCAATATTTAATTCATCTTTCAATTGGATCTTTTCTGGAACTGTACTTTTGATTAAATCATCTAGTGATTTGTAATTAAGTTCCTTAAGCATTTTATTTTGATCTTCATCTGAAGGTCCAATGTGTCTTTTTAAAAAATCTTTTTGAGAATTATGTAACATTAGCTAGCACTCTCCTTTGCAAATTTATCGTATTCTTCTTTGTTCATAAGACTATCCATTTCAGATTGATCTTTCATTTTAAGTTTAAAAAACCATGCTGAACCCTCTGGATCTTCATTTATTTTAGATGGATCATCTACAATAGCTTGATTAGTATCTACTACTTCACCACTAACTGGAGTATAAACATCACTAGCAGCTTTCGTAGACTCTACTACTCCTGCGGTACCATCTTTTTCAACATTAGATCCTTTTTCAGGAAGTTCTGCAAAAACGATGTCGCCAAGCATTTCTGTTGCATGTTTTGTAATTCCTATTGTAGCTACATCTCCCTCTAAAGTAATCCACTCATGTTCTTTTGAAAATTTTACTTCACTCATTAATTTACTCCTTTCACATAATTTTTTTTATAAAATGGTAATGCGCAAACATTTGCTGGATGTTTTTTCCCTCTTACCTCAAGCAAAATTTTAGTATCAACTTTTGAAAACTCTTTATTAACATAACCCATCGCTATAGGACCATTTACACTTGGTCCAAATGTGCCACTAGTTATCTCACCGATTTGTGTATCTGTATCATCAAATATTTTAGTTTTTTCTCTAGCAATCAATCTACCTTCGGGTTTAATCCCAACTCTTATTTGGCTTGCTCCATCTTGCATTTGGTTCATAATTTTTTTTGATCCAATAAAACCTCCATTTGATAATCTAGATTTTGAGATTGCCCATCTAAGGTTTGCCTCAACTGGTGTTTTATTAATATCTAATTCGTGACCATATAAACATAATCCAGCTTCTAATCTCAAGGTATCTCTTGCCCCAAGTCCTATAAGTTGTGCTCCCTTTTCTATTAAATTTTCAACGAATTTTTCTGCTTTATCATTAGAAATTGAAATTTCAAATCCATCTTCCCCTGTATAACCTGATCTTGTGATAAATAATTTTTGATTATCAGAATCAAACCAATTTCCTGTCATAAAATTTAGTTGATCAACCCCATTTATAATTGAGTTTAAAATTTCAACAGACTTAGGTCCTTGAATTGCTATCAAAGATCTATTGTTATCTAAATTCAGTTTAAATTTTGAACCTAGTAAATTAGATAAAATCTCAAAATCTTTATCTTTGCATGCAGCATTTAGGATAATTAAATACCCCTCCTCTATTTTAGTAATAATTAAATCATCGTAAATTCCCGCCTCCTCATTCATTAAAAAACTATACTTAGAGCAGTTTTGTTTAAGATTTTTTAAATCTAATGGAAAAATCTTTTCTAATTCTTCTGTCAAGCTTTCATCGCCATATATAAATAATTGACCCATATGAGATACATCAAATATTCCAGAATTCGATCTTGTGAATTTATGCTCTTCAATAATACCTTTGCTATACTGAATGGGCATTTCGTATCCCGCAAATTCAACAAACTTAGCGTTGTTACTTTGATGAAGTTTATTTAGCGATGTTTTTTTAATTTCCATATTAACTCTTCTTTGCCCCCTCTGTCTTGGTGCCTGAGAGATTTGCTCCTTCGGCGAGAATAATTCTCTTTCCAGAGTTAATATGTACGGTCCTTTTGCCTGAGAGTTTCCGGGGTGGTTGCTCCTTCGGCGCTACAAAAGTAGTCTCTCCCGTGAGTAAATTTATAGCACATTTAAAATGTTTATGTGAAATTTATTTAGCGACCTTTTTGACAAGTAATGGAGACAAAAATTGTATAACTACTGCAGTAATAACTACGGCTCCCCCAAAAAGTACAGTAAGTGGTGGGTTTTCATTTGCAAACATCCATGCCCACATAGGTCCTAGGACAGCTTCGGTTAACATGATAATTCCAACAAATGCTGAAGGAGTTGATCTTGCTCCAATTGTTATAAGTATAAATCCAAGTCCAACTTGAAAAAATCCTGCAATAAAACCTAAAAAAATATCATTTGTTGAAACCAAAATACTCGGTGACATAAACAAACCTATTAGTGTTGCAAAAATTCCAGCAACCAATTGTAAAGGTATCATGTCAACTTTTGGATATTTTCTGACAATTAAAATTAAGATTGCAAATGATATCGGCATAATAAATGCAACTAGGTTTCCAGTCATTTGACCTGGTGTTAGTGAACTTCCCAACATTAAAATAATACCAGCTACTGCTGTAATAATGCAAGTTAATGTAATTTTTGAAATTTTTTCTTTTAAAAATACGTAACCAAAAATTGCTAAAAACAAAGCTTGAGTTTGAATTATAAAGTTTGCATTGGCTACTGTTGTTTCGTACATAGCAAATACATAGCTAGCAAATCCAATGGATAAAATTATGCCTCCGAATAAACCTGGAATTCCAGATTTATAAAGAGCACTAAAAATTTTTCCTTTGTAAGTAAAGATTAAAAAAATTGTAATTACTCCAATAAAGAAAAGTGATCTCCAAAATAATATTTGCCAAAGTGTAGATCCGTCAAAAGACTTAACAATTAAACCTCCAAAACTTAATGCGCAAGCTCCTAAAAAAACTAAAAAAGGACCTGGTATTTTTGATAAAAAATTCATTAAATTTGTAATAGTAAATTTTGAGTTTCCATTTCATATAACTTAAATAAAGTCTCTGCATCAGATAAATTAATCTCTTTGAATTTTATTTTTGAACCAGGAGACATCTGTACTAATCGGTCATAATCGACACTAGCCACAACTCCAATTTTTGGATAACCACCTATAGTACCATGATCTGAAAGCATTATAATTGGATTTCCGTCTGCCGGTACTTGGATTACACCTTTAATCAAACCCTCTGATTTTATATTGGTATTCACAATATTATCTATTTTAGGCCCTTCTAGTCTCATACCCATTCTGTCTGAAAGTTTCGATACTGTGAATTCCTTTTCATAAAATATTTTTTTACCTTCTTCAGAAAAATAATCAAAATTAGTGCCTTTAATCACCCTTATGTTTTCTATTTTAGTATTAATGTAATTAGTTTTTTTAATATCCTTATTTGAATTTATTTTTTTAAGATTAATTCTTTGCCCTACATCTAATTTTTTTCCATCATTAGATCCAATATTTGCTTTTGTATTTATAGAACAACTATTCCATTGAAATTTTAAATCGAACTCTCCACCTAGTGCTAAATATCCATAGACTGATTTATTTGTAGATATGATATTTATCTCATCTCCATTTTCAATTTGATAACTTTCATAACATTTGCCCTCAATTTCAGTATCTTTTTTTTTAATCAAAAAAATTACATCCCCAGTGACAGCAAAATTAATTTTTTCTCCTGAATATTTTATATGAGGACCTTGATATGCAAACTCTATCACTGCAGAGTCTAAATTATTATTAACAAGTTTATTAGCTATAAGATAATTTCTATTATCCATAGCACCACTAAACGGAATACCAATATGATAAAGATGATCCCTACCTTTATCTTGAAAGGTAGTATTAATTCCAGGTCTGATTATATCTAAATAATTATTGCTCATTATAATTTTTATACTGATCTAAAGTAATTTCCTTAAAAACTACTGCATCTCCTGGATTAATTAGATTTGGTTTGTCTTCTTTTGAACTATCAAAGACATCTAAAGGTGTGTTTCCTAAAATATTCCATCCACCTGGACTTTCAAATGTATAAATGTTTGCAAATTGCTCAGTTAATGCAACAGATCCCTTGGGCACTTTTACTCTTGGGGTTTCTAAACGTTGAGCTCGCATATTCTCATCTAAGTCACCAAGAAAAGGCATGCCAGCAATAAACCCTGTCATGTAACAAAAATATTCCTTATTTAAAAAATTCTCTAAAATTTTTTCTCTACTTAGTTTTAATATTTCTTCCAATCTTTTAATGTCCATTGAAAAATTTTCATGACAACAAACTGGTATTTCTAATTTTTTAGAATTTATATCTATTGAGTCTTCAGCATTTATATTTTCAACATAATTTTTTACTTCTTTAAAATTTGTTTTTTTTAGATCATAAGAAATAATTAATTTATTATAAGAAGGTGTTAAATTATTTATCCCTTCAAATTTTTTTTCTTTAATAGTTTTAAAATATTTTATTACTTGTAAATTAATTGATTTATTTACTTCATTACCAAAATCGCAGTACAAAGCTGCGTCACCAAGATTTGATATATTTTTTATCATGTCATGTTATACTTAACATTAGAGACTATGGAAATTAATATAAATTGCGATTTAGGTGAAAAATCAAAACATCATTCAAATAAGTATGATCCAGATTTACTAGAAATAGTTAATTCTGCAAATGTCGCATGTGGTTATCATGCAGGTGATGATGAGTCGATGAATCAAGTAGTTCAAATTTCAAAAAAAAATGGTGTTAGTATTGGAGCGCATCCGTCATTTAATGACCCAGAAAATTTTGGAAGACAAAGAATGAATCTTACACCTAATGAGGTAAGGCAATTAATTATTGATCAATATCAAATTCTTCAAAAAATTGCTCAAGATCATGGAGAAAATGTTACTCACATAAAACCACACGGTGCTTTAAACAATATGGCTTGTGAGGATATAGATTTAGCTACTACTTTAGCAAAAGCTATAAACGAGATTAATAAAGATTTAATTTATTTGGTTCCCACAGGATCTAAAATGGAAGTAGCAGCCAAAAAACTAAATATGCGTATAGCGTGTGAAATATTTGCTGACAGAAATTACGAAGATGATGGGAATTTAGTTTCTAGAAAAAAACCACACGCTCTTATTACTGATCCAGAAGAAGCCAAAAAACACGTATTAAATATGGTTAAAAATCAGTCACTTAATTGTCACAGTGGAAAGCAAATACCTTGTGAAATAGACTCTGTATGCATACATGGGGATAATGAAAGTTCATTATCTACTGCAAAATCAATTAGAGAAAATTTAATAGAAAATGGGCTGAAATTAAAACCACTTAACCAAATGAAAAAATTTATATGATTAAAAAAACTTTTTATTCACTTCTGTTTTTAGTTTTCCTATCAACAAATTCATATTCCGCAGGATCAGACAGCACTACGAAAGTAAAATCTAATTACAATAAAGCTGTAACTTTAATTAAGGCAGCTAAGAAATATGAAAAAAAAGGAAAAATAGAAAAAGCCAATAAGCGATATGAAAAAGCTCAAGCCCTATTAATCAAATCAAACAAAAAAAAACCACTCCAAGCAGATACTTTAAACTATCTTGGTTTTACAACTAGGAAACTTGGAGATTTTGAAAATGGAGAAAAGTATTATCTTTTAGGTTTAGAAATTGATCCAAATCACGTGGGTATAAACGAATATTTGGGTGAATTATACGTGGTTACTAATAGAATAGATTTAGCCAAAGAAAGATTAAAAGTATTAGAAAGTTGTAATTGCGAAGAGTATACAGAGTTAAAAGAAATTATTGATGGAACAAAACAATCAAAATATTAATTTATATTTTGAACCATTTGTTGAGGCATCCATAATGCAATTTCAGGGAAAATAACAACAAGTATTACTGCAAGTATCATTAATAAAAATAATGGAAAAGCACTTCTTGCAATAAACCCCATATCTTTGTTGGCCATTCCTTGTAAAACAAATAAATTAAACCCTACAGGTGGTGTGATTTGAGCCATCTCAACTACAATAACTAAAAATATTCCAAACCAAATCATGTCAAAACCAGCCTGTCTAATCATTGGTTCAATGATTGCCATTGTTAAAACTACTGCTGAAATTCCATCAAGAAACATTCCAAGAATAATATAAAAAATCATTAATACAAAAATTAATACATAAGGTGATAACTCCATATTTTGTATCCAGATAGCTAGATTTCTTGGAAGACCAGTAAATCCCATAGCTAATGATAAAAATGTAGAGCCAGCTAAAATAAAAGCAATCATACAAGAAGTTTTAGTTGCTCCTAATAACGATTGTTTAAATGTTTCAATGGTTAAGCTCTTTTGAAAATAAGATAAAATTAAAGCCCCTACTACACCTAAAGAAGCAGCTTCAGTTGCTGTTGCAACTCCAGTGTATATTGATCCAATCACAGCTGATATTAAAATAATTACTGGTAATAATTGTTTTGATTTTCTTATTTTTTCTAGAAAGGAAAAATTTTCTACATATTTTGGCATGTTTTTTTTATTTATTAAAGACCAGATAATCACATAAGACATAAATATAAGTGCAATCATTATCCCTGGAATAATTCCTGCAATAAATAGCTTTGCTATAGACTCTTGAACAGTTACTCCATAAATTATTAATATTATTGAAGGAGGAATAAGAAGTCCTAAAGTTCCTGAGCCTGCTAGACTACCTAACAAAATTTTTTCTGGATATTTTCTTTTTCTTAATTCCGGTATAGACATCTTACCTACTGTTGCAACAGTTGCAGCAGAAGAGCCAGAAATTGCAGCAAAAAGTGCACAACCAACAACATTTACATGAATTAATCCACCAGGTAATTTTTGCATCCATGGTGATAGTCCAGCAAATAAATTTTCAGATAACTTGGTCCTAAATAATATTTCACCCATCCAAACAAACAATGGTAAAGCTGTTAATGTCCATGATGATGAGGTTCCCCATATTGTAGTTGCCATAGCATCCCCAACTGGTCTTGAAGTAAATAACATCATCCCAATTGTTGAAACTCCTATCATGCTTATCGCTACCCAGATGCCAGATCCAAGAAAGAATAAAAGTACACTTATAAAAAATATTATGAGAAATATTTCAGTCATTCTTGTTTAAAATTTTTAAAATAAATTTATGTAAAACAGCAATAAAAAAAATTAAAGATCCGATAGCTACACTAGTTTGAGGTATCCAAATTAAGATCTCATCTGCACCTTCGCTTCTCTCTTGAAAATCATAAGAGATTAATAACATTTTCCATAAATAAAAAGACAAATAACCTGAAAAAATTGTTGCTACAATCAGACACCATATTTCTAAAAATCTCTTATAAGATGAGGAGGCTTTTTCTAAGAAAAGAGTAATTCGAATATGTCCACCCTCAACAAAAGTAAATGCTAACGCATAAAAAGATGCTGCAGCCATGCAGTAACCTGAGTACTCAGCTAAACCTCTTATGTAAAAACCAAAAATCCTTGAGGAAATTCCAATTAAAATAAAAACTGCAACAAGTATTAAAAAAAAAGCAGCTAAATATCCTGAATATTTATAAAGTTTATTTAGATTATTATTTATTGATTGAAACATTTAGTAAAAAGGCCAACTTACTACAAGTTGGCCTTTTTTTTAAGACTATTTATTTGTAAGCAGATAAAACTGCAGCACCTCTGTCTCCAGCTTTTGCTTTCCATTCTTCAGACATTGTTGCTCCAACTTTTTCAAAATGTTTTTTCAAAGCTGAATTAACTTCGCCTACTTCCATTCCAGCATCTGCTAAAGCTTTCTTGTCTCCAGTATTACCTTGTTTAGATAATTCCCAGCCCTTTTCTTCAGCAATTGCTGCTTGATTCATGACAAGATCTTGAGTTGCTTTATCAAGTTTATTCCAAGCGGCTTTATTAGCTATGATCATATTTTTTGGAAACCATGCTGCTATATCATAAAAGTATTTAACACCATTTTCCCAAATCTTGCTATTTTTTCCAGTTGTAGGAGAAGTAATCATACTTTCAACGGCACCTGTAGAAAATGCTTGGCTAATTTCAGCTGCTTCAATTTTAGTTGGTGCCATTCCTGTTAACTCCGCAATTCTAATTGTTGCTGAGTTGTATGCTCTAAATTTTAATCCATTTAGGTCACCAACTTTTTTAATTTGCTTTTTACTGTAAAGTCCTTGTGCAGGCCATGGTACTGCATAAAGAAATACTAGTCCTTTTTCATCAAGACTCTTAACAATATATGGCTTTGAAGCTTCATATAATTTCATAGCATCATCATAAGTAGTTGCTAAGAAAGGTAATGAGTCAATTTCATATAAAGGATCTTCTTTTCCAAGAGCAGACATAAATCTTTCACCGATTGGTGCTTGACCAGTTCTTACAGCTCTGAAAATTTCACCACCTTTAAATAATGAACCACCTGGGTGAGTAACAATTGTAAGTTTTCCACCACTTTTTTCAGTTACATTCTTTGCAAATTCTGTTGCATTAGCAGAATGAAAGTTCCCAGCACCATAAGCTAGTGCCATATCCCATTTTTCAGCTAAAGAAACGTTTGCAAATAACAATACTGAAGTAATTATAGATATAAACAATTTGAATAATTTCATCTATCCTCCTTTTTAAAATTAACATTTAATTATCTCTCAGAGATTAAATCAATAAAATTATCATCATGGCCTCATTGAAAAATTGTCAGATTATACTATTATAATGTTATCTTGATTGAAGAGCTCATAATTTTAACCAATATAATTTTTATCACAATTATATTAACAGCAGATAACGCAGTGATAGTTGGTTCTATTGCTTCAAATTTTGTTCCAAAAAATAGAAAACAAATAATTCTTTGGGGTGTAATTGGAGCCTTTGTTTTTAAAATCTTTTTTGCGATTTTTGCGACTTTTTTATTTGAATTTTATTTTATAAAAATTTTAGGTGGTTTATTATTAATTTGGATTGTAAATGATTTAAGGAAAGATTTACTAGATATTAAAAAAGCAAAACCTACTACTAAAAAAGGGAAAGAGCCTTCATACATTAGTAGCATTGGAAAAGTTTTATTTGCAGATATCATGATTAGTTTTGATAATGTCATAGGTGTAGTTGCAGCAGCAAAAGGATATTTTGGATTTATGATATTTGGACTGATGTTGTCAGTTGTTTTAACTGGTGCTTTAGCAACATATATGGCTAATTATATTCAAAGACATATTTGGATAGCTTATATCGGATTAGTATTTATCTTAATCGTTGGTCTACAATTGGTAATCGGTGGTTTGGTTGATCTTGAAATATTAAATATTAATGAAGAATTTAAAAAATACTTTTAATTAAAAAGAATTTTTTTTATTAGGAAATTTAATTTTTCTAACTTCTTTTGAATAATTTGAAACAGCTTTGGAAATATCTTTTCTAATATTTGCATACTTTTTTACAAACTTATAATTCATTGGATTTAAGCCAATTAAATCATCAAAAACTAATATTTGTCCGTCACAATATTTAGAAGCTCCAATACCAATAGTTGGTATTTTTAAATTTTGCGTGGCAAGCTTTGCTAAAGAAGTTTCAACACATTCCAAAACAATTGAGAATACTCCAGCTTTTTCTAATAATTGCGAATCTCTTATAATGTTGTTTCTCTCTAACTTTTTTTTTCCTTTAAACTTGAAAGTTTTATCTGACTGAGGAAGCAAACCTAAATGGCCCATAACTGGAATTTTGTTTTTAACTAAAGATTTGATTGTTTTATAAATTGTTTTTCCACCTTCTAATTTCACACCATCACATTTTGTTTTTTTCATTATTTGCTTTGCGTTTTTCACTGCCTCTTTAGGAGTTCGATAGGTGTTATATGGCATATCAACAATCATTAAACTTTTTTTTATACCCATTCTCACACTTTTAGAGTGTTCAATCATAGTGCTCAAAGTTACTTCTCTTGTTGATTTATAATTGTATAAAACTGAACCAAGAGAATCTCCAACAAGTATAATATCACAATGATTATCTAAAATTGATGCTACGTTTTTTGAATAAGCAGTTAAACTTACAATTTTTTGTTTATTTTTTTTTTTAATTAAATCTGAAATTTTTTTTTTCATCGACTTACCAAGAGCCGGTATTTTCCATTGAAGCCCAAGGTTCTTTAGGTTCTAAATTTCCTTCTTGAAGAATTTCAATTGAAATTTTGTCTGGTGATCTAACAAAAGCCATATGACCATCTCTCGGTGGTCTATTAATCGTATAGCCCATGTCCATTAATCTTTGGCATGTTTCATAAATGTTATCTACTCTGTAGGCAAGATGGCCAAAATTTCTTGAACCTTCTCCAAGTTCATCACCATCCCAATTATATGTCAATTCTATTTCAGCTTTTTCATCATTTGGTGCTGCAAGAAAAATTAATGTAAATCTTCCTTTTTCATTTTCCATTCTTCTTGTTTCTTTTAAACCAAGCCCTTCGCAGAAAAATCTTAAAGACTCATCCACGTCTTTAACTCTAATCATTGTGTGCAAATATTTCATAATGTTTATTTATAATTAAAAACTACTCTAATTCAATAGTGCTAGGCGGTTTTGAAGTAACATCATAAACTACTCTGTTTATACCCCTTATATTGTTAACTATTTTATTTGATATAGTTTGCATAAAAGACTTTTTAAATTCATAATAGTCAGCTGTCATTCCATCTTCAGATGTAATTGCTCTTAATAAACATAAGTATTCATAAGTACGATTATCTCCCATAACACCCACTGTTTTTACTGGAAGTAATGCTGCATAAGCCTGCCAAATCTTATGATAAAGACCGTGATCTTTTAAAGCTTGAATAAAGTAATAATCAGCCTCTTTTAGAATTTTAATTTTTTCATTAGTTATTATGCCTGGCATTCGAATAGCTAAACCCGGTCCAGGAAAAGGATGTCTTGAAATAATTTCTTTACTTAAATTTAACGCTAATCCTAATTTTCTTACCTCGTCCTTAAATAAGAATTTTAGTGGTTCTACTAATTTTAAATTCATTTTTTTGGGTAGGCCGCCGACATTATGATGTGATTTAATTTTAGAAGTTTGGCTTCCAGTAACTGATTTACTTTCAATTAAGTCTGGATAAAGAGTACCCTGAGCTAAAAATTTAACATTTTTAATTTTCTTAGCGTATCGTTCGAAGATTTTGATAAATAAATTACCAATTATTTTTCTTTTTTTTTCTGGATCAGAAACATTTTTTAATTTTTTTAAGAATTCTTTTTCAGCATTTACATAAATTAAATTCATTTTTAAACGCTTCTTAAAAGTTTGAACTACTTGTGCTTCCTCATTTTTTCTTAGAAGACCAGTATTTACAAAAATACAATAAAGTTTTTTTCCAATAGCTTTATTCAATAACTGAGCAACTACACTACTATCTACACCTCCTGATAATGCACAAATAACTTTGTTATTTTTAACTTGTTTTCTAACATCTTTAATTAGCTGATTTTTTTGATCCTTAGAGGACCAGTTCCTTTTAATTTTACAAATTAAAAAAATAAAATTACTTATTAATTTTTTTCCATTCTCTGTATGAGTTACCTCTGGGTGGAATTGTACCCCATAATATTTTTTTATTTTATTTTCAACAATTGCAAATTTTGAATTAGTGCTTGATGCAACAACTTTAAAATTCTTTGGAAGTTTTGAAACTTGATCGGCATGGCTCATCCAAACTTGTCTGGATTTTTTATTTCCAAAAAAATTAGTCGTTAAAAGACTGTTATTCTTTTTATAAACATTAGCTAAACCAAATTCTCTATATTTTGATTGTTTTACCCTTCCGCCATTGAGTTTTGATAAAATTTGATGCCCAAAACATATACCAAGAACTGGTATATCAAGTTGTAAAATTTTTTTATCAAATGAATATTTATTTATTTGATAAACATTTAATGGACCACCAGATAATACTATTCCTTTAATACTGTGATTTATGTCTTTTAGTTTTATCTTTTTGTGACTAACTATTTCTGAAAACACTCCTAATTCTCTTACTCTTCTTGCAATTAATTGAGTAAATTGAGAACCAAAATCTATTATTAGGATTTTGTTAAGATTTTGATCAAGACTCATTATTTTTAGGTTCTATATTTTTTAATGACTCTTGAATATCTTTGTTTTCATCACATAAATTTTTACAAACTTTTACAAACTTATCTAAAAGATCTTTAACTTTTTCATAATTAGATTTTTCTAAAGCAATTTTCATTAACATTAATAAAGCTTCTTCGTTATCAGGCTCAATTAAAAGTGTTGTTTCTAAATTGTATTTTTCTTTTCTTTGATTTTCTTCTCGGTTATAAATTTTTGCTAAATATAAATATGAGTTTGCATCTTTTGGATTAAAAACAATATTTCTCTCAAATAAAAAACGCGCATCTTCATATTTTTCTTTTTTAAACAATTCTAAAGCTTCATTAAAAAAATTTTCTTTACTAAGAGACGTGCTGGTAAAAGAAGCTACTAGTAGAATAAATCCTATAAATTTGAAAAATTTGCTCATTAATATTTACTATCGTTTTTTACCACATCTACATTATGAACCATACTTTCATAAAATCCAGCTTTTGTAATTTTAACAAATTGTGGTTTGTTTCTCAGTTTAATGATTGTTTTTGATCCAAGATAACCCATAGAGGACTTCAATCCACCAATTAATTTATAAATAATACTCCCAACATCTCCTTTATATTTTACAAACCCCTCAACACCCTCAGGTACATATTTTGAGGAATCTTTTTGCTTTTTTTGAAAGTATCTATCAGCTGAACCTTTGTTCATAGCTCCTACTGAACCCATTCCTCTAAAACTTTTGAAAAGTTGTCCATTTTTTTTAATTAATTTTCCTGGAGTTTCATTTGTACCCGCAAATAAAGAACCGATCATTATAGCATCAGCTCCTGCAGCAAATGCTTTTGCTAAATCGCCAGAATATTTTATTCCACCATCTGAAATTATTTTAACATTTTTATTTTTTAGACCAGTTCTAACAGCTAAAATTGCACTTAATTGAGGAACCCCTATTCCAGCAACTAATCTTGTTGTACAAATAGAACCTGGGCCTATACCAATTTTAATTATATCTACTCCTAATTTTATAAGGAATTTTGCAGCTTCTGGAGTTGCAATATTCCCAGCACATAAAGCAATTCTTTTAGTCTTTAT
>CACJFA010000008.1 GCA_902592545.1 uncultured Pelagibacteraceae bacterium
CAGAGACAAAAAATAAACTAGATTTATTAAATTATGAATTTCTTCATAAAAGAAATCTATTGTTTGGAACACCTGAGTTTGTAATTGAAAAAATAAAAGAACTTCAACAAGAATTAAATCTTCAAAATTTACAAGTCTGGTCTAACTTTCCAGGAATTAAACACGAAGACTGCATGAGAAGCATCAAATTATTTACAGAAGAAGTAATTCCAAATATAAAACCGATAGATACGAACATTCAAAGAGCTAGCTAGTAAATGGATTTAAAACTTAGAAAATTTGCAAAATTTGTAGATAAAACTTTTATAGAGGGTGGAAAAAAAGCTAAAGAACCTGTTTTGTTAGTTTCAGTTGCAGCTGTTATAGAAAATCCTTGGGCTGGAAAAGGTTTTGTAGAAGATTTAAAACCAGAAATATTAGATCTAGCACCTCAATTAGGTGATCTTTTGGTGCCAGAGTTAACAAAAGAAATTGGATCAGGTGAAAAAATTTTAGCTTATGGGAAAGCTGCGATGGTTGGATTGAACGGTGAAATAGAACATGCGTCTGCATTTATTCATACTTTAAGATTTGGAAATAAATTTAGAGATGCCGTTGGTGGAACTTCTTATTTAAGTTTTACTAACACCAGAGGTCCTGCGGGAGCAAAAATTTCAATTCCAATGATGCATAAAACTGATGCTGGATTAAGACCTTTTTATCTAACGCATGAATTTACAATTCACGATGCCCCTAATGAAGATGAAATAGTTGTAGCTATTGGAGGTGCTCCAACTGGACGAGCTCATGCAAGAACAGGTGACAGATATCAAGACATGAAAGAGATGGGCATCGATAAATAATTGATGTCTTACAATTTTGATAACAATCAAAATCATTATTATTTTAATAATAAAAATTCGTTACCGATAATTTTTATTCATGGGGTTGGTTTAAATCAGCAAATGTGGAAACCACAAATTGAATTTTTTAAAGATAATTCATTTATAACTTACGATCTGTTAGGACATGGAAAAACACCCTTTAAAGAGCCAAATTTATCAATGGAAAATTTTACTGATCAATTATCAAATTTAGTAAATAACCTAAAGATAGATAAATTTAATTTAATCGGCTTTTCTATCGGATCTTTGATTGCAATTGAATTTGCCTCAAAATATGAAAATTATTTAAATTCCTTAACTCTAATTTCCACTACTTACAAAAGGACAGCTGAAGAAAGACAAAATGTAATTGATAGAGTAAATTTAGCAAAAAAAAATATGCCAATATCTCAAATGGCAATGAAGAGATGGTTTTCAGATGAGTACCTTGAGCAAAACCCTGAATTATACGATGAGTTTATGAAAATTCTTAATAAGAAAGGAATTGATCAAGAAAATTTTATAAAAGCTTATGAAATATTTGCAAATTATGAGGACAATCTTGAAAATATAAAAAATATTAAAGCAAATACCTTAATTATAACAGGATCAGATGATCCAGGATCTACGCCTGATATGTCAAAAAATTTAAACAAAGATATACAAAATTCAACATATGTTGAAATTAAAAATGGAAAACATTTATGCAGTATTGAATATGCAGACGAAGTAAATAATGCAATAATGAAACATATAAATAATGTCTGAGTTAAAAAAATATCAAATGTTTATAGACGGTCAGTGGGTAGACTCTGATACAAAAAAAACTTTTGAAACTTTAAATCCAGAAAATAATAAGCCTTGGGCTGTAGTACCTGAAGCTAGCGCAAATGATGTTGATAGAGCTGTAAAAGCTGCACAAAAAGCTTTTGAAGGTGAATGGCCAAAAATGCTAGCAAGAGATAGAGCAAAATATTTAAGAGCCATTGGAAATAAGCTGAGGGAAAATTCTGAATTATTAGGAAAGATTGAAACAATTGATACAGGAAAACTGTATAGAGAAACTTATCAACAAGCAAAATACATTGCAGAATATTATGATTACTATGCAGGTTTAGCTGACAAAGTTGAAGGAACAGTCCTTCCAATAGATAAACCAAATATCCAAGCAATCACAACAAGAATTCCAATAGGTATTATTGCAGCTATCATTCCCTGGAATTCTCAAATGTTTTTAACTGCAACAAAAGTTGCTCCTGCTTTAGCTATGGGTAATACAGTTGTAATTAAATGTTCTGAATTAGCACCAGCAACTATGTTTGAGTTTGCAAAGTTAGTTGAAGAAACTGGAATACCAAAAGGTGTAATAAATGTAGTTTCTGGTTTTGGTGATCCATGTGGTAAAGCTTTAACTGCTCACAACTTAGTTGAGAAAGTAGCTTTTACAGGAGGTCCTGAAACTGCAAGACATATAATTAGAAACTCTGCAGAAAATTTATCCGAGGTAAGTTTAGAGTTAGGTGGAAAAAGTCCTGTAGCTGTTTTTGATGATGCTAAACAAGAAAATGCAATTAATGGAATAACTGCTGGAATATTTGGAGCAAGTGGTCAAAGCTGTATAGCAGGTTCAAGATTGTATTTACAAAAAGGAATTTATAATGAATTTTTAGATAAATTAGCATCAAGAGCAGAAAAAATTAAAATAGGCACTCCAATGGATTCTGATACTGAAATGGGTCCCTTGAGTAACTTTAAACAATTAGAAGTAATAGAAAAAAATATTAAATTAACTGTTGAACAAGGTGGAAAAATTAAATGTGGTGGTAAAAGACATCCTTTTTCAAATGAAGGTTATTATTTCCCACCAACAATTATTGAATGTGAAAATCATAATCTGCCAGCTGCTGAGAATGAACTTTTTGGCCCTGTGTTATCAGTAATGAAATTTGATACTGAAAAAGAGGTAATAGAATTAATGAATGATAATCAATATGGTCTCTCTTCAGGTGTTTATACTAGTGATCTCGCAAGAGGAATGAGGGTATCTAATGCTATCCGGGCAGGTATAACTTTCGTTAACACTTATAGATTAATTTCTCCTTCAGCTCCATTTGGAGGTATCAAGGATAGTGGATATGGAAAAGAAGCAGGAATTGACTCAATTAAAGACTATACAAGAGTAAAAACAACATGGTTCTATACATCAGACGAACCTTCTCTAGACCCTTTCTCAATCAGATAATTATCAGCGTCAATTAACTGTCTAAAATAGGATAATTTTGTCATTGAATATTGATTGTATTCATACTTAAATTGGCTTTTATAAATTGTTAACAATAAAGAGGAAGATAATGAGAAAACTATTTATCGCTGCATTTATGTTTGTTTCTATTTTTGGAACAAAGGTAATGGCAGATATTAAAATGGGGATCATCTTAGGATTCACTGGTCCTATTGAATCTCTAACTCCAGCTATGGCTGCATCTGCAGAGCTTGCGTTTAAAGAAGCTTCTGATTCAGGTTCACTATTAGGTGGAAAAAAAATTGAGCCAGTAAGAGCAGACTCAACTTGTGTTGACTCAGCAGCGGCAACAGCTGCAGCTGAAGGTTTAATTTCAGGTGGTGTAGCTGCAATTATGGGAGCAGACTGTTCAGGTGTAACTGGTGCTATTGCAACTAACGTTGCTGTACCAAATGGTGTAGTAATGATTTCACCTTCAGCTACTTCTCCAGGATTAACAACTCTAGATGATAAAGGGTATTTCTTTAGAACTGCTCCATCAGATGCTAGAGGTGGCCAAATTTTAGCTGACATAACTAAAGATAGAAAAGTAAAAAGTGTTGCAATCACTTATACTAACAATGACTATGGTAAAGGTTTAGCTGATGTTTATAAAGCAGCAGTTGAAGCTCATGGTATTAAAGTTACAACTGTAACTGCTCACGAAGATGGAAAAGCAGATTACTCATCTGAAGTAGCAACTCTTGCTTCTGCTGGTGGTGATGCTGTAGCAGTTATTGGTTATCTTGACCAAGGAGGAAAAGGAATTATTCAAGCTTCTTTAGACTCTGGTGCCTTTGATAGATTTATTTTATCAGATGGTATGATTGGTCAATCTTTAGTTGATGCATTCGGAAAAGATTTAAGCAAATCATTTGGATCATTACCAGGTTCTACTGGTAAAGGTGCAGGTATATTTGCTGATGTTGCAAAAGCTGGAGGTGTAGAAGCTTCTGGTCCTTACACAGGTGAATCTTACGATGCAGCTGCTTTAATCGTTCTTGCAATGCAAGCAGGTAACTCTGCTGACAGAGCATCTATTGCAAAACATGTAATGGATGTTGCTAACGCTCCTGGAACTAAAATTTATCCAGGTGAGCTTAAGAAAGGTTTAGATTTACTAGCAAAAGGTAAAAAGATTAATTACGAAGGTGCTACTGGAGTAACTTTTACTGACGTTGGTGAAGCTGAAGGTTCTTTCTTAGAGCAAGAAGTTAAAGGTGGAAAATTCAAAACTAAAAAACAAAGATAATTTTTTATCTTAATTCAAAAAAACCCCAGTAATTTAATTACTGGGGTTTTTTTTTAGATCAGCTCTAATGGTAGAAACAGCTATTATAATTAAAAAAATTAAACATATTAAATTCATAGTTTTCCAACTAGTTAAGCTAAGAAATACTCCAGCAGACAAACTGGCTAATGCTTGTATAGAATAAACAATTAAATCATTATACCCTTGAGCTCTAAATTTTTCCTCTTCTCTGTAACACAAAACAAGTAAGCTTGTTCCTGAAATGAATAGAAAGTTCCACCCCAGCCCCAGAAAAATAAGTGAAACCATGTAGTTAATATAACTCTGTTCAAATAAACTGGTAATAATTGTAACCAAAAACAATAAAACTCCCACATGCATAATTTTACTATGACCAAACCTTTTAATTAAATTTCCTGTAATTAGTGAAGGTAAAAACATAGCTGCTATATGAAGCTGAATAACAAATCCAGTCTTGGATAAACTTATTTTCTCCATCAGATGCATGCTTATAGGAGTTGCTGTCATTAAAAAAGTCATTACAGCATAAGCAAAAGCTGAAGCTACGAGTGCCTGTAGAAATCTAGGTTGAGAGATAAGCTCAAAAAAACTTCTTCCAGTTTTATATTGATTACTAGATATAGTTTTTGGTTCCTTATAAAAAATTAAAAATATTGTGGATGAGATAGATAAAATGGCAAGTGAAAGATAAGAGCCTGCATACATATGATCTGAAATAAATCCTTTCGAAATGTTTGCAATGTTTGGACCGATAAAGGCCGAACCTATTCCTGCTAACAAAATGATAGAAATTGCTTTTGGTGCATAATCCTTATCCACAACCTCGACTGCTGCAAAACGATATTGATGGCTGAAAGCTATTCCTCCACCAATCAAAAAGCATCCTAAATTATATAAGACAAAGCTTTCTATAATTATAGAATATGCAGTTAAAAGAGATGCAAAGCATGTACCTATTGATGCAAAAATAAAACCTAATTTTCGTCCAATTATACTCATTAACTTTGCAGCAAAAAAAGCGAATAACGCAATTCCAACAACTGACAAAGCCATTGGAAGAGTAGCTAAGGATTTTATTGGACTAAATTTTGAACCAATTATACCGCTTAAAAAAACGGTGACCGGTGCAGCTGTAAAAGCAAAAATCTGGCTTAATATAAGTAACGAAAGATTTTTATTCATTAAAAGAATAAATACTTATCGGCCATATACAAAGCCCAAGCTGCAGCAGCACCTAATATAATATATTTCATTATGTTTACTTTATTTCTATTTTTTCAGGAAGTATACCTTTAGGTCGATACCTCATTATAAACAACAATCCTAATCCCATCAGTAAAAATCTGAAATAAGGAACGCTTTCAATTAAATGAGCTTTAAGTGCATTTGTTTCAGGAATTCCTGCAGTGAAAAAGTTTATTAAGAATAATGATATTGGTGCAGCTTCAATCCATAAGAACCAAACAACAAATCCTCCTAAAATTGCCCCAAAATTATTTCCACTTCCTCCAACAATTACCATCACCCAAATTAAGAACGTATATCTCATGGGTCTATAACTTCCTGGAGTAAATAGACCATCTTGTGTAACCAACATTGCGCCAGCAATTCCAACTATAGCTGAACCTAAAATAAAAATTAATAAATGTTGCTTAACAACATTTTTACCCATTGCATTTGCAGCTTCCTCATTATCTCTAATTGCCCTCATCATTCTTCCCCATGGAGAATAAAGTGCTTTTTGAGTTAAAATTAAAAGAATGATTACTACTACTAAAAATAATCCTGAATAACACAGTTTTACAAATACTGAAGAGCCTTCAATAACAAGTTGGTTTAAAGCAGCTTGTCTATCAGCTAAATTCTCAATTACACTTAATTTTCCTGCATTAAACTTTTCAACTAATTTAATGAACCAATCAGTAGTTTGCAGATCTACCTCATAAGGTGCAGGTCTTTTTAATCCAATAACATTTTTGACTCCTCTTGTGAGCCAGTCTTCATGTTTAATAATTGCAATAACAATTTCAGAAATAAGAAGTGTTGCGATAGCTAAATAATCTGCTCTAAGACCAAGTGCAACTTTTCCAACTATAAATGCTAAACCACCAGCAAAAAGAGCTCCAACTATCCAAGAAAATATAATTGGTAATCCAAATCCTCCTAAGAAACCAGTTTTAGCTGGATCTACTGCTTCAATTGCTTCTATGCCTGGCTCTGCAGAAAATCTTATAAGTAAAATACCTGAAATTATTATTGCAGCTATGCTGTATGTTCTTATTTTTGATTTTTCAAATCTTTTTAAAACAAAGCGTATAACTAATACCATTACTACTATCAGCCATAACGCCATTAGAATGTCGAAACCTCCTGCCCTCCATGCCTCTTGAACAGGATCAACAGATATCAGTACCGCAGCTAAACCACCTAAAGCTGTATAACCCATAATTCCAAAATTAATTAAACCAGCGTACCCCCATTGAATATTGGCGCCCATTGTCATGACCGCAGAAATCAAACAAAGATTAAATATTGATAAAGCGATATTCCAAGACTGAAATATCCCAACCATTAGAATAAGCACCATCATGATACTATAAGCTGCAATTACATTTAGGTTTTTTCTCACAATACTTTCCCCTTAAATATTCCCGAAGGTCGATAAATTAAAACAATTACAAGAATAGAGAACGAGACTGCAAACTTATAATCAGTAGATAGTAACTGAACCAAACTATTTGGCTCCATACTTTCTGGTAAAATATACATAAAGAATTTTTTATATGCGTAAGTGAGCAGTATTTCAGAAAAAGCAATTACATATCCACCTAAAAAAGCTCCAAATGGATTTCCAATTCCTCCAACAATTGCAGCAGCAAAAATTGGAAGCATATTGTTAAAATAAGTAAACGGTTTAAAACTTTTATCTAAACCATACAATGCTCCACCTATTGTAGCTAAAATTCCAGCAATTATCCAAGTAACTAAAACTATTTTTTTTGGATCAATACCTGATAATAAAGCAAGATCTTCATTATCAGAATAAGCTTTCATACTTTTTCCTGTTTTGGTTCTATTTAAAAACCAAAATAATAAAGAAACTAAAACTATTGTTACAAAAATAGTTATTACTTGAGTTGATTTTAATGCAAGACCTTCGTTTAAACCCGTCATCTCTTTAAATTCACGGGCTTTAATAATAAATTTTTCTCCATCAAAAAATCTTCTGTCACCAGGTCCAATTATAATTCTTACCACTGCTTGAGTTACAAACATTACACCAATACTTACCATTGCAAACTGAACCGGAGGGCTTTTCTGATGTCTATAATATTTGAATACAAATTTATCTATTAAAAGCATGTAAAGAATCATGAAAATAATTCCAAATGGGATAGCTAATAAAGCAGTAGGTAAAACACCTAAAGAAACACCTAAAGATTGAAAATACCATGTAAATAAAATCGTTGCCATGGTTCCAAAAGACATCATGTCACCAGTTGCGAAGTTTGCAAATCGTAAAATTCCATAAATAAGTGTTACAAATATTGCACCCAGTGCTAACTGAGAACCATAAGTTAATGCAGGAATAAAAATATAATTTAATAAAAGAATTATCGCATTTACAAAATCCATATTACCCTCCTAAAAAAGAGCTTCTTACTCTTGGATCGTCTAATAATTCTTTTCCAGTTCCTGAATAACGATTTTCTCCAGTAACTAGTACATAACCTCTATCTGAAATGCTTAAGGCTTGTTTTGCATTTTGTTCTACCATTAAGATAGCAACGTTTGTTCTTTTTACTTTTACAATATGATCAAATAATTCATCCATCACAATTGGTGATACACCGGCAGTTGGCTCGTCTAACATTAAAACAGTGGGTTTAATCATTAAAGCTCGACCTAAAGCTACTTGTTGTCTTTGACCTCCAGAAAGTTCACCAACCAACTGATTTCTTTTCTCTCTTAAAATTGGAAATAATTCATAAATTTCCTCAATTATATTTTTGATTTCATCCTCGACTAGAAATGCACCCATTTCTAAATTTTCTTCAACAGTCATCCCTGCAAAAACATTTTTAGTCTGTGGCACAAAAGAAATACCTTGTTTAACTCTATCTTGAGGAGATAATTTTGAAATATCCTTACCATTAATCTTTACTGATCCAGACTTTAAATTCAGCAAGCCCAACATTGCTTTCATGGCAGTTGATTTACCAGCTCCATTAGGACCTAAAATAGAAACTATTTCACCTTTATTAACATTTACTGAACACGAACTAATAATGTCAGGACCATTACCATAACCACCTGTCATTTCTATTCCTTCAAAATATGCCATTAATTTGTATCCTTTAATTTTGATCCTCTTCCAAGATAGCTTTCGATAACTTTCTCATCTTTTTTTGCTTCTTCAACACTTCCTTCAAATAATACTGACCCCTCAGCCATTACAATCACTGGATCACACAATCTTCCAATAAAATCCATATCATGTTCAATCATACAAAAAGTATAACCTTTTTCTTTGTTTAACTTTTCTATTGCAGTTCCAAGATCTTTTAACAAAGTTCTGTTAACTCCAGCCCCTACTTCATCTAATAATACTAATTTTGCATCAACCATCATGGTTCTTCCAAGTTCTAATAATTTCTTTTGTCCACCTGAAAGATTTCCAGCAAGCTCATTTGATAAATGTCCTAAATTTAAAAATTCAACAACTTCTTTCGCTTTCTCTTTAACCACAGCCTCTTCTTGTGCAACTAAACCTGGTTTAAATAATGCTGTCATTATTTTTTCTCCAGATTGATTTCCTGGAACCATCATTAAATTTTCTAAAACAGATAAATTTGAAAACTCATGTGCAATTTGAAATGTTCTTAACAACCCTTTAGAAAATAATTCATAAGATGGAACATCAGTAATATTTTCATCATCAAAAACGACATTACCACCAGAGGATTTTAAGTTTCCAGCAATTAAATTAAATAAAGTTGTTTTACCAGATCCATTAGGCCCAATGATACCAGTGATAGTTCCTCTTTTAACTTTTATTGAACAATCTGAAACTGCAGCTAATCCACCAAAATATTTACTTAAATTATTAATCTCTAAAATATTTTCAGACATTTGATTTATTTGTTAAGTCTTCTGTGAATACTATTTAATGTTTTTTCTAGAGATCTATAAAATCCAGCTTTAGTTAATTCTTTCACACCTTGTTCATTTAAACCTTGTGGCGTTTGAGACTCTTTTACTAAATTCTTTAAATTTTCTTTTGAATTTACTACAGCATCTTCAGATAAAGCTAAAAATAAAGAAGTAATATATTTTTGAGCATTATTTCTTTTTACCCCTCTTTTTACCAACCAATCAGTCATTACTCTCAACATTTCATAAAAAGGCGCCATCATACCAGAGGTTGACCAAAAATTTATAGACGATTTTTCATTCTTAATTTCTACAGTTGTGCCCAAGTTATTGAAAAACGCTTTAACTTTTGAATTAGGGGGACAAATAGGTACAGGACCTTTCTTTAATGAAATTGGGGGTAGAGGTATTGCTCTTACAATTTTTGCTTTTACTTTAATTGCTTTCTTTAATTGAGATAAAGTAATTGTTGAAATAAAACTAACAACTGTTTGGGTCGACTTAAATTTTAAATCTTTAATAATTTTTTCACCAACAGTAGGTGTAACAGATAAAAATACCCAATTAGATTGATCTACAATTTGTTGATTATCTTTGGCAATAACTATTTTTTTAAACTTTCTTTTTAAACCAAGAGCTATTTTTTTATTTCTTGGAGAAATAATAATTTTCTTATAGGGAATTTTTGATTTACATATTCCAGTAATCACTGAAGCTGCAATTTTTCCAGTACCAATAAAACCTAAATTCATAATTTTGGATACTTTATATTGATTATATTGAATTAATTAACAAAAAAAGAACCTCTAATTCTTAGTAATTCTCTGCTTAATTCCTTGTTTTCTTTGAAGGGTTTTCTTCCATGAAGCCAGAAATAATTATTTGCAATAACAGAGAATCCAACAGGTAATTTTGTAATTATTTTATTTTTACTTTCCTCTAATCCATCAGATAATCTTTGTAAAAAATTTCCTTGATCCATATTTTGAGGCTCTGGAAATTGATCTATATAAGATATCGTTGGTCTTCCCTCTTTATCAGTTGAAAAAACTGGGTGCTCTACTTTGTAATCAATATTTTTACTTTTTGGTGACCCCCAAACAAAATTTTGTCTCCCAACTGGATCATTGTATAAATCATCACAATGCTCCCAATCATCAAGGTGCAACATAGCTGTTTCACCACCTTCAACATTTTGCTCATCAATTTTTGTCATAATTAACCAATCAGTTACATCTTTCACATATGTACCATCTGTATGAAGATCCATATTTCTATATGCCTTTCTTAAATAAGAGTCGCTACTATCTTCATGTTTTACATGAAAACGAGCATAATATTTTCCTGCCATGGCATCATGATTAGGTACACCAATTAAATGAGCTATTGCAGTTGATAACTTAACTAAAAATGTATCATTAATTTTTGCAGTTATATTTTTTGGTCCAATAATAAAGCAACCTGTAGATCTATCTCTAATAATTGAGTTCATTAATTCGCTTAATTTATTATTTGTTAAATCATCTAAACTTTTAGCTAAAGTAAATCTTGTAAATGGTTTTAACTCTAATGCTGTTAAATCAAATTTATTAAACGGGAAAATTAATTTATCTATTATGTCATTTTCTATACTAATTTTTATAATCCTATTTGATTTATCGTGTTTTTTAATGTCTATGCCTGTAATTTTTTGCATTCTAAATTTTATTTTACCTTATTTTATAAATCAATTTAATCAGATATAATTGTTAATTATTGCCATACAAATAGCGGAGAAAATTGTAGGATAAACAAAGTTTTTCTTAGAAATAAAAAAAACAAACAAGGATAAAAATACAACAATTGATCTACTGTAATAACTAGATTCTATTAACACGCCAGCAGGAAAAATTATAGTTCTTGCTATTAATGCTGCTAAAGTTGCATAGGCTAAACAATTAAACCACTTAAAAAGTTTTGATGTTTCCTTAATACCTTGAGAGGTAAGAGCACCTAAAAATCTAGATAAAAATGTAGCAAGAGATGTAACTAAAATTGCATAAACGATATTAGCTGACATTATACTCTCCAACTAAAAAGGCTATAGTTCCACCGATTACACCTGCTAACAGAATTGACCACTCAGGTGAAAATAAATAAATAATTGGTCCTAAAATTATTCCAAGTAAGACAGATAATGTAACTTGTATAGTTTTTGATGCTCCGACCATCATGCATAAAAAATATACAGGATTAAGAATTGCCAATCCAATCATCATATCTTTATTCATGTACTCTGAAAAATAAAAACCTATAAATGTTCCAATAACAGATACACTTACTGTTGCACTTCCAATTCCAATCCAATAATCAATCCTATATTCTTTTGGAATTTTCTTATAATTGCTTTTCATAATTAACCAAGCTGAAACAGCAATAAAATGACAAGAAAAGTAATACTTCCACTTAGGTTGAGATTTGTGCATCATTAATGGAAATAAAGATACAGCCATAGGATAAAGTCGAGCATTTACAAACCAAACTGCTAGAAAAATATTTAATAAAGATGCTCCAATCAACATTGACTCTGCCATTACCAATGAACCCGGTAAAGCATAAGTTAAAACAGTTGAAAAAATACTTTCCTGAATATTAAAACCTAAATTTTTAAAGAGAGCACCAATTGCTATAAAGCAACAAGTAAGAGCTATAGCTGGACTATCATGAGTAAATATAGATCTATATCCTTTAAAGAAAAAATTTTTATTAATCATTATCCACCTAGGAACAGTCTACCAACATCAGGATTTTGGAGTAAATCGTCTCCTTTACCTGCAATTGCAGTTTGCCCTGATACTAAAACGTATCCTATATCCGCAAACTCCAATCCTTTTTTGGCATTTTGTTCTACTAGAATGATTGTTTTTTTTTCATTTTGCTGAAGATCTCTTAATATTTCAAAAACCATCTCAATATATCTAGGTTCAAGTCCAATTGACGGTTCGTCTACTAAAAGCACTGAAGGTTTCATTACTAATGCTCTAGATATTTCTAGCAATCTTCTCTCCCCACCAGATAAAACTTTTGCTGGTTGGTTTCTTCTATTTCTTAACCTTTCATACTTTTCAAAAATTCTTTCAGCCTCTTCATATGACTCATCTGTTTTTTCTTTTATGTATCCTCCCATTAATAGGTTTTCTTCTACTGTCATATCTGGAAATACAGAGTTATCTTGCAATATATAAGCTATACCAACTGACTTTAACTTTTCTGCTGGGGTAAGATTTGTAATTTCTTTTCCTTCAAGTTCAATTTGACCAGAAAAAATATTTGTAAAACCATATATTGAGTGAAGAATTGTAGATTTACCTGCACCATTAGGTCCAATTAAACATAAAGACTGAGCTTTATTTACGAATAAATCAAAGTTATGTAAAATTTCCATTTTTCCATAACCTGCGTTTAAATTTTTAATAGTTAAATGAACTTCGTTTGGAGATAATTTTTTTAAATCATCTGGTGTCGGAGCTTTTCCTAATACTTCATATTGGTTAGACATTATTGAGCTCCTAAATACGCGTCAATGACACGTTTATCATTTTTAATTTCATCTGGCGATCCATTGGCTAACATTTTACCATGAGCTAAACAAAAAATATTCTCAGCTAATTGCATAATAACTCTCATGTTGTGCTCAATAACTAAAAGAGTTATTCCAAAATCTTGGTTAACTTTAATTAGTCTATCAATAATACCATTTATTAGTGTTGGATTAATCCCAGCTGTAGGCTCGTCTAGTAATAGCATCTCTGGTTCATTCATTAATGCCATAGCAAGCTCCAGTAATTTTTGTTGACCAAAAGATAAATCTCCAGCTCTTAGCTTTCTTTTTTGATATAATCCCACAAAATTTAATAAATTCTCAGCTTTATCTGTTAATTCTTTTGGAATCTTTGAAAATATTTTCATTAAATCTGCGTCACTACCTTTATGACTAATAAGCATATTTTCTATACAATTAAGCTTTCCATAAATTCTTGTTTGCTGAAAAGTTCTCAATAATCCTAACTTAGCAATTACAGGGACTGGTAACTCAGAAACTTCTTTTCCATTAAATTTAATAGATCCGTTATCGATTGGGTAAGTTCCTACAATCGAATTAAATAATGTAGTTTTTCCTGAACCATTTGGTCCAATCAATCCAACTATCTTCCCTTTTTCAACATTCATTGAAATGTCAACGTTAGCTTTAACACCACCAAAAGATTTACTTACTTTGCTAACTTCTAAAATACTCATTTAAGTTCTACCTGTGCTTTACGATCTTTTTCATCAACCACTTCACCAAATCGCTCTGGATATTTTTCCCTAAGCCATCCCATAATTCCTTCTGGAAAATAAATCACAATCACAACAATCAAAACTCCTAGAGCAACATACTGCCAACCCAAAAAGAATGTCCAAAAACCTTCTTTAAAAATATGAAATATAGTTGCACCAATAATTGGGCCCCAAAGAGTTCCTTTACCACCAAGTATTGCCATCAGTACCATGAATACTCCCATTTCTCTTCCGTCAAATGCAACATCTGTTGAATCGATGTATCCAACCAAGCCGCCCATTATTCCTCCTGCCAATCCACAAAAGAAAGCTGAGATCATCCAACCAATAATTTTATACTTCATTGTTTCAATACCCATTGCTTCAGCTTTATCCTCATTATCTCTAATAGCGTTAAGTATTAATTTAAATCTTGTAGAATAGATTGAACGAACCGCAATGAATGTGAGCACTAATGTGAAGAAGCTTAAGAAATAGAAAAACTCCCCCCTTGCTTCTAAGCTACCAACATTTGGAAAAGGTGGTGTAGTAAAGCCTTGACCTGCTCCAATAATTTCTATTCCACCTGAAATCTCACCCGCAGCTACACCTAAACCCAATGTACAAATTGCAAAATAATGTCCTCTAAGTCCAAGAATAGAGTATCCTATCAAACCAGCTACAATAGTTGGAACTACAGCAGCTACGACTAGTCCAACTGCCATACCTTGAAAAAACTGTGTTGGAGTATGAACAAATGTTTTTTCCCCTCCACTCTCCGTCCACTCAGCTAATGGAAAAAACATTCCAACTTGAACAGAAGCGCATAGGTACATTCCTAATCCATAAAATAATATATTTCCAAATGAATTATAGCCCATCTCCCCACCTTGGATGTTCCAAGTAGTAGCAAGAACTATTAAAACACAAAGAATTGATAGCTGAACTTTAAAGGCTGGAAATAAAAAAGGGGCAGCTAATCCAAATATTAATATTGCTGCATATAAAATAAAATTCTTATTCATTTTTCATCTCAATCTTACTTTAAATATTCTCTTTTCCTTGAAAGTTTAAATCTTCTATAAACCAGGATTAATACTAATAATAAAAATACTGAACCAATTCTAAATTCTGTACCCAGTATATAATCTGCAAATTCTTCAAATACTCCTAATCCCATTCCCGACATTGCTACACCAGGTAAGTTTCCTAATCCTGCAACAATTACGATCATGAAAGATCTGATTGTGTAGGGTAATCCCATGTAAGGATGAATTGTGAAAGTTATAGATATCAAAGCACCAGCAACACCACAAAGAGCAGCATTTATGCCAAATGTTGCGGCATAAACTTTTTCTGTATCGACACCTAAAATCTTTGCAGCTCTTGCATTTTGAGCTGTAGCTCTAATTGCACGTCCTAGCTTTGATTTTTTCATATAAATTACCAAACAAACTGCAAATACAATGCTAATAAACGCTGAAAATATTTTTGAATTTGGTAACACAACATTGTTATCAAACAACATAGTTGTTCCATAACCAGAATTTGCAAGTACGACGTCTGCGCCAAATGCAAAATTCATTAATTGCATGAAAAGAATACTTATTCCAAAAGTAGCTAAAATAGAGATAAATAGATCTCTATCTACTACTTTATTAATTACGAGTTTGTAAATTGCTATACCAACAAAGTACATTATTATTGGCGCAACAATAACTCCCCATGCTGGATGAATACCATAGAGATACATAAAGTATGCAATGTATCCTCCTAAGATTACAAGATCTCCTTGAGCAATGTTAATTATATTCATCACACCCCATTGAAGTGCCATTCCATATGCAATCAATGCAAACAAAACTCCTAGCAAAATACCATCCAAGCAAGCTTGAAGAGTTATCATAGGATATTGAAATACAAGAAAATCCATAAAAAGTATTTTTGGGTTATATAAAAAAAAGCCCCCTATGACTAGGGAGCTTTAGTATTTTATTTTATCTTTCTGACCACTTAGGAATTGGATGTATCAACTTAGCTGATGCCCATTTTAATGGAGCAACAACTTTGTTTTCACAACTTCCTGAAGCATCACACATTACTTGGAAAAGTACCATTGGTTTGTCAACGTTCTGACCACCAGGTGCAAATTTAATATTTCCATAGAATGTTTGCATATTCGTAGCTGCAAGAGCATCTCTTACTTTCTTTTGATCGAAAGAATTTGCTCTTTCAAATGCATCTTTGAATACCAATAAAGCAGCTGAAGATTCAGCAGATTGGTAAGGTGGATCATATCCAAACTCTTTCTCAAAGTCTGCAGCATAAGTCATACCATCTTTAAAGAAATCATCTTTATAAGTTAGTGACTTGTGCCATTGAGAAGCACAAAGTGCATACTGTGAATTTTTACCATGCTGTTTAGATAGCTTAGCAGCATCACAGTGAGTCATAGCTAACATTGGAACATCAACTTTCATTTCAGCAATTTGTCTGATCGCAGTTAATGCACCTTTTGTGTGGCCTGATACGACAAGTACATCTGGTTTCATCTGTTTTACTTTAACCAAAGTAGCAGCCATATCATTTAGCTCTTTAGGCAATTTATCGTCGATTATGATTTTAGAACCAGTTCTTTCTGCAGCATCTAAAATACCTAATCTAACGTCCTGTGAGAATGCATCTTGTTCAAACGCTTGTGCAATTCTTACTGGTTTTCCACCATTTAACTCAACTGCTGTTTCGATAGCAACATCAAGATATAAGTTAGCTGGAGCTAATACAGCAAATAGATATTTGTAACCTTTAGTAAACAAAGATCTAGATGCACCATTTGCTTCAACCATTGGAACACCATATTTTTCAGTCACTGGCGCAATAGCTTTAGTTAAACCAGAACTGTAAGGGCCAAGCATAAACTCAACACCATCTTGTGAAATTAATCTTTCTGCAAGCTGCGCAGCTCTCTTAGGGTTTGATTCATCATCGTAATAAATAATGTCAAACTTATAAGTCTTTCCACCAACTTTAACACCACCCATGCTGTTAATTCTGTCAACGGCCATGTTATAACCATTTTGAGTATGAACACCATTTGATGAGTATTTACCAGTTAAGGAAATCGCAGCACCTAAAATAATTTTGTCACCAACAACTTTTGCAAATGATGCAACTGAAGTTGAAAATAAAATTACTAATGCAGAAACAAAACTTAAAATTATTTTATTTAATCTCATTTTATTTCCTCTTTAATTAATTAATTATGTAGTGATTAAATAAAGAAATTTTATTTTATGCAAGTGGCAATAAAGGCCAAATCAAATTAATATTGTTGAGTTACAACAATTATTGCGGCAATAATTACTAAAACACTCGCAGAAATTGTATTAATTGTTTTTGGATTAGCAGTTATCCACTTTATTAATTTTTGTGCGAGCATTGCGTAGCCAATTAAAGATAAAAAATCTAAAACGATGTAAGTTGTAATTAAAATTACAAATTGAACCAATAAATTAGAATTAAAGTCAATAAATTGAGGAAAAATAAAAGGAAAAAACATCCAAGCCTTAGGACTTGTGCCAGCAACTAAAAAACCATCTCTAAAAAAAGATAAGTTACTTTTTTCTATTTCTCCTTCGCTTGAAATACTTTTTGGTCTAGATTTATAAATATCGTAAGCTAAATATAATAAATAAATTATTCCGATCCATTTAAACGCGTTAAGTATCATTGAGTTCTCTGAAAAAAAAGATCCAATGACAAAAATAACTAAAGTTGCCTGAATCAAATTTGCAGTTACATCACCTAATGCAGACCATATGCATTTTCCAACTCCATAATTCATTGAATAAGAAATGATGACAATTCTAGGAGTTCCGGGTGTAATAAATAAAAAAATAATTATCTGTAAATAAAGTATAAAATCTAGGGGGAGCATAAAAAAAGATAGTCCTTAAAAACCGGGAGCTAAAGATGGCTAAGAAGGACTATCTAATACATAATATCAGAGGCTAAAAAAAATGCATTAAATTTTTTTTTCAAATATAAAGGATTTATGAAAAAAAAAGGTCACAGGCCAATTACCAGAGTCAAAAATCCAGAGCCCAAAATGGACGATCCAGATTGGATCATTTGGGCCGCCTGGGCAGATAGGATCACTTTCGAGGAAATTGAAAAAAAAACAGGGAAGATAGAATCTGATGTAATTAAAATTATGCGAAGATCTCTAAAACCTTCATCTTTCAGGTTATGGAGAAAAAGAGTAAATCAAAAAAGTATAAAACATCAAAAAAAATTTGAATATTCTAGAAAAGAAATAGCTAGTAAAATTAAAAAAGGTGACTATTTATAGCTCATGAAAAAAATTACCATGTATACAGGTCCACTATGTAATTATTGTGAAGCTGCAAAAAGATTATTAGCTAGAAATAATGCGCCTTATAATGAAATTGATATTTCAAAAGTTGATGGAGCAATGGATGAAATGATTAAAAAAGCTAATGGAAAAAGAACTATTCCACAAATTTTTTTCGATGACCAGCATATTGGTGGTTATGATGAAGTAAGAGCATTAGAAAAAGAAAATAAACTTCAAGATCTATTAAATAATTAATTCCATTCCTCTAAAGCTAATTGTTTCTTAGCTAAAGTACTTAAATCTTTTAGTTTAACTCTATCTTTATATTTAATTTCATAATCTTCAGACGCAAAATCTGGTGGACTCTTTCCTTCTAAAAATTTTTTTGATTGTTTTACCGTATAATCTAGATTTTTTTTACAGTAAGGTGTTGCGCCAACGTAAACAACATTTGAATAATTTTTTCCTGAATGTTTGTCTTCAACAGCATGAACAACGTCTGGATGCCACCAAACAGTATCACCTGGCATCATTTTTGGAATTGAAACTATACCTTTTAAGAGTAATGAATGATAATCTTTATTTACTGATAAAGCTCTACCAAATTTTGATCCGCACAATTCATTTTCTTCAACATCATCTAGTAATGCTCTGGTTAAAACATAAGCAATTCCTTTAGCAATAGGTATTAATTGTAAAGTCCCATCACTTGGTCCTTGCTCTGTTAAAGCAGTCCATCCTTGAAATGTTCTAAATACATGTGCAACTGCAGGAGACTCGAACTCTATTGTTCTATCTCTATACTTTGCTTCAAATGGATTATATTTTTCAAAGTTGTCAGAAAAAATATCTTTATAAATTTTTTGATAATAACTGTCAGTCCATCTTTCAATTGATCCAGCATCACAATGAGGAGAAAGTCCCAAAGTATCATCCCCTGGTTCTCTTCTTCTTACTCTATCTGCATAAGATAATTCTTTATTTGGATCAAAAACTTTATATTCAGAGTTTTCATAAATCCAAAGATTATTAAGCCATTTTTTTACTTTAGCCATTTGCTCTGAGTGTCTAATTTCAATCTGTGCTCTGGACCAATAGAGACCATAAATTTGAGGTTTTGCAGATTGTAAATCACTAAAATATTTGTCTAAATTAGATTTTTTTTTTTGATCCTCATAATAATTATTTTCATCGATGTATTTCTCTAATTTCTGATTCAAATTTTGAATCATTTTGTCATCAAAAACATCACGGATAATTACACAGCCCCTTTTTTTAATATTGCTTATTTCTTGAATATTTTCCTGATCTATCTGATTAAAACTTATCTCAGGAATTATAGATTTATTCTTTTTTTTAAGAGTTAAAATTTCATCTATTTCAGCTTTTACAAATTTTTCTATTTTATTAAAATTTTCTTTGTAATTTTTTGAGAAATTTCTTAATTCTTTTTTTATTGCTTTTATATCAATATTTTCAAACATTAAATTTAGCTCTTTGGTTTAAAAACTAAACATACCCCATTATTGCAAAATCTCTTTCCGGTTGGTTTAGGACCATCTTCAAATATATGACCATGATGTCCGCCACATTTTTTACAATGATATTCTGTTCTTGCGTAACCTAAATAGTGGTCTGTTTTTGTTTCAAAAACATCTGGTAAAGATTCATAAAAAGAAGGCCAACCTGATCCACTCTCATATTTCGTTTTCGAGTCAAATAATTTTTCTCCACAATTTGCACAATGAAAACTTCCTTCCCTTTTTTCATGATTTAACTCACTTGATCCTGCACGCTCAGTCCCCTCTTCGAATAAAATTAATTTTTGTTCTGCAGTTAAATTTGGATTTATTTTTTTTGCCATGATCCTATATATTTAGCACAAGATTGATGTAACATTGAATGTAATTCAACAAGTTTGTTAAAATCTTTATTGTAACCACCGCCCAAAACTCCACAAAATGGTATCCGTCTAGAAAAAAAGTTTTCAACTACTAGCTCATCTCTAAGTTTTATTCCCTCATCAGAGATTTTTAATTTACCCAATCTATCATTAAAATGAATATCAACACCTGCTATATAAAAAACAAAATCAAAATTTTCTTGATTTAGCTCTTTCAAATAATGTTTAAGTGTTTTGATATATGCGTCATCTTCTAAGTTATCCTCAAGTTCTACATCTAAATCACTATTTGATTTTTTAGCAGGATAATTAGTTTTAGAATGCATGCTGAATGTAAAAACACTTCTGTTGTCTTTAAAGATTTCTGAATTTCCATTTCCTTGGTGAACATCTAGATCAACAATCAAAATTTTATTTGCTAAACCTCTATTCATTAAATAATGTGCAGCAACTGCTACATCATTAAATACACAATAACCCGCTCCACCATTATAACTTGCATGATGACTACCTCCTGCTGTATTGCATGAAATACCATAATTTATTGCAAGTTTAGATGCTAGAACAGTTCCGCCTGTAGCAACTAAAGATCTTTGCACAACACTATCTACAAGTGGAAATCCAATTTTTTTTACTCCTTCTTTGCTTAAAGTTTTATTTTTAATATCTAATATATAATTTTTTGAATGAGCGTAGCTTAATGTTTCAAATGAACAGGCTGAAGGTTTATGAAATTTATTTATTATTTTGTTTTGAGTTAAGTAGTTCGCTAATTCTCCAAATTTATTAATCGGAAATTTATGATCATCGCCAATTTTAGCAAAATAATCCTCATGATTAACAACAGGGAGATCCATTTTTACTCTAGAACTCTGATAGGCTTTCCATTTACACAAGCCTCTAGTCCTTCAATCATTTGATTATAAAAAATGCTATAATTTTCAGCTGTTACATAGCCTATGTGAGGAGTAAGCAGTGCATTAGCTAAAAATCTAAGTTTGTTATTCTCTGGTAGAGGTTCTTTGTCATAAACATCTATTCCAGCTCCTGCAATTACATTTGTTGACAACGCAATAATTAAATCATCTTCATTAACAATGGGTCCTCTAGAAGTATTAATTAAAAAAGCTGTTTTTTTCATTTTATCAAATTCTTTTATGGTAATACAGTCTTTATATCTTTCACCTCCTTGAACGTGAATTGAAAGCACATCTGAATTTGTAATTAAGTCATCTTTACTACAAGGGAGCACATCTAATTCTTTACACTTGTCTAAGCTCAAGTTTTCACTCCAGGCCATCACTTGCATTCCAAATGCTTTTCCAATTTTTGCAACTTCTGTACCCACTCTGCCTAAACCAATTAAGCCTAGGATTTTTCCTTTCAATTCCACTCCGATTGTAGTTTGCCAATACCCTTGATACATATTGTCAAACTCTTCTTTAAAGTTTCTAGCTAAACCAAGAATCAATGCCCAAGTTAGTTCTGGTGTTGGGTTTAAATTTATATCTGTTCCACAAACAATAATTTTTCTTTTCTTTGCAGCCTCTAAATCAATAGATTTGTTTCGTAATCCACTTGTTACAACAAATTTTAAATCATTTAAATTATCAATTAAATTTTTTGTAATTGGAGTTCTTTCTCTCATTATTAATAAAGCTTCAAACTCAGCCAGCTGATCAATTGCATCAGCCTCGTCTAAAAAAGGTTCACTAAAAATCTTAAACTCATATTTCCCAGATAGTTTTTCTAAATCTACAAACTGTTGAGCAACGTTTTGGTAATCATCTAATATAGCAACTTTAAGCATTTTTAACTTTCTTATTTGATAACAATATTCCTGTAATAATAAAACAAGCGCCTAAAATATGATAAAACATAAATTTTTCACTAAAAAAAATCATTGCCATTATTGCGCTTAATATTGGCATTAAGTGTAAAAAAACACCAGAGCGATTAGCGCCAATCATGGATATTCCTTTTATCCATAAAAGAAAAGATGCCAAACCTGGAAACAAAACTACATAAGATAAAATTAAAATAAATGGTAATTCTAAATTAATTCTAAATCCGATTTGATATTCAATAAAATAAACTGGTATCAAAAATATTAAACCAAAAGTAATTACTACTTGAAGTAATGATATTTGAGTTAATTCATATTTCTTTCCTTTTAACAATGTAGAATATAAAGCCCATGAGAACATTGCTATAACCATGGTTATGTCCCCTTTATTAAAATCTAAATTTTTTAATATCTCAATATTTGCTTTTGTTATAATCATAATTACACCTGCAAAAGAGAATACTACTCCTATAATTTGAAAAATATTTGTCTTTTCAATTTTTAAAATTGAAGAAAACAACATAATCATCACAGGTATAGTTGAAATCATTAAAACTCCACTAATCACCTGAGTAAAATTTAATGAATAATAAACAATTGAATTGAATACCGTTATACTAGTAACTCCCAAAACAATAAAAAGTTTATAGTTTTTAATTATATATTTTCTTTTCTCTAATATTTCAGGAATTGTAAAAGGTGCTAAAATTAACCAAGCAAAAAGCCATCGATAAAAATTTAATGAAAAAGGAGGAACTTCATAAAAACTTGCAAGTTTACCTACCACAAAATTTCCTGCCCAAAAAGTTACTGTTAAAAATAGATATATATAAGCTAAAAAATTGTTATCTTTAGTCACTTAACTAAATCTAAGCGAACTATAAGGTTTTAAATCTAAATTTGTATTTTCGTTCGCTATCATCCCTGAAACAATCTTTCCAGAAATTGGACCTAAAGTCCATCCTAAATGATGATGCCCAAAACAATAATAAATATTTTTGTAATTTTTTGATGGCCCCATAACAGGTAAAAAATCTGGTAAAGTTGGTCTAAAACCTAGCCACTCATCCTCATGCTCTGGTAAATCACCAAGCATATATTTTGCATTATTTATCAAATTTTTAACTCTTGATTTAGATAATGGATTATCTAATCCACCAAATTCAACAGTTCCAACAACTCTTAAACCTTGTTCCATCGGTGTAATTCCAAATCCACGATTGGAGAATATTACGGGTCTACTTAATAAATGATCACAATTTTTGAAATGAACATGGTATCCACGCTCTGTATCTAAGGGTATTTTTTCACCAAGATTATCTGTTAATTTTTTTGAAAAAGCTCCACAAGCTATTACTGCTTTATCAAAAACATAACTTTGAATTTCAGTTTTAAAAACTGGTTTTTCTTCATCAAAACTAATATCTTTAATATTTACTTTGTTAAATTTTCCACCTTTTTGCAAAAATAAATCAAACAATTTTAAAAGAATTTTTTTTGGATTTCTTGCATGTCTTGCATAAGGATAATATACGCCTGCATGGTAAAATGGTTTAATATATGGTTCAAGATCGTGTATTTCGGCTTTAGTGACTAATTGTTGTTCAACACCTAATTCATCTCTAACTTTAATTTCTAATTCTCTGCTTTTTAGATCTTTATCGTTCCATATATAAAGAATTCCTTTATTTTCAACCAAACCTTCTAAGTTTATCTCTTCAAATAATTCATCATATGCGGGTAAAGCTAGATCTAAAATTTGGTGCATATTTTTAGCGGTATGCATCATTTTAGTTTTAGTAGTATTCATTATAAATTTTATAAACCATGGAATCATTTTTGGAACATAATTCCATTTTAAAGCAAGTGGACCTGAAGAACTAAGCAACATTGCAGGCACATCTGCTAGAACATCAGTTCTGTTTAAAGAAAGAGATGCATATGGTGAAAAGTGACCTGCATTACCATAAGAGGCGGCTTGGCTACCTGGGTTATCTCTATCAAAGATAGTTACATCGAAACCTTTTTTTTGAAGAAACAAAGCATTAGATACACCTTGAATTCCTGCTCCAATTATTCCTACTTTAAGATTTTTATTCATGAAATTGTTATACAAGTAAAAATTAATTTATCAGAGTGACAAATTATGCAAATTTAAATTTTATTATGCAATTGTTTGTTTATGATTGATTTTAGCACTCAAAACTATGCCAAAGCCAATCATTGTAGCCAACATTGAAGAACCTCCATATGACATGATAGGTAATGGAGAACCAACTATAGGTAGCAGACCCAAAACCATAGATAAATTTACTACAATATAAATAAAAATTGCAAAAGCATAACCAAAACAAAAAAGTCTAGCAAAATTACTTCTCGAAATAGCTCCTATTCTTACAATTCTAAAAATTATTATTGAGTATAATATTAATAGACCAACTGAGCCTATAAAACCAAACTCTTCTGAAAATAAAGTAAATATAAAATCTGTATGTTTCTCAGGTAAAAAATCTAAATAGCTCTGGGTTCCTTTTAAAAAACCTTTTCCATTAAGACCTCCAGAACCAATAGCTATTTTTGACTGTATAATTTGATATCCAGCACCCAATGGATCTCTATCTGGATCTAAAAAAGTTAATATTCTAAGTTTTTGATATGGTTTAAGAAATGAGATTATAAATGGAAGTGAAATTAAGAAAGTAATAAATGAGTATATAAAATATTTAATTTTCATGCCTCCTAACCACAAAATAATTAATCCACTTAAAGCAATTAATATAGATGTACCAAGATCAGGTTGAGAAATTACAAAAATTATTGGAATTATTATAATAGACAAAACTATTGTTATACTAGTAAATGAATTAACATTTTCTATTTTTATTCTATGAAAATATTTTGCAAGACACATTATGATTGCTACTTTCATAAGTTCTGAAGGTTGCAGAACAAATAAATAAAGATCCATCCATCTTTGTGAACCAGAAGATTTTATTCCAAAAAATGAAACATAAATTAATAAAAGTATTACTATAAGGTAGATTATATAAGAAAAGTTATGCCAAAATTTTATGTTAAAGAAAGCCACAAAAATCATTAAAGGAAAAAAAACTGCAAGTTTTACAAAGTGATTTTTAGTATGAAAAAGTATTTCACCACCATCTGTAGAATACATAACAAAAACACTTAATACAGAAAGAAGGATGACAGAAATCAACAATATATAGTCTAAGTTTTTTATTTTTTGAAATAATGTAATCTCATTATTCAATCTATCGTGTTGAAACATTTAAACAGTAATCCTCTCAAAATTTGATTGTTTGTTTCTCAAATCATGTCTATCAATAATTAATTTAAATAGTTTTTTTGCAATAGGTGCTGCTGCCTTACTTCCTGAGCCACCATGCTCTACAATTATACTTAATGCATATCTTGGATTTATATAAGGACCATATGCAACATATAACGCGTGATCTCTATCTTTGTATGGTATTTGCTCTAATTCTAAATCTAATTCCCTTTCTCTTTTACTAATTCTCTTGACTTGAGCTGTTCCAGTTTTTCCTGCAAATTGATATTTAGGGTCATCAATTCTTGATTTATATGAGGTTCCAAATCTCTCATTTGTTGAGGCAAACATTGCTTCTTGAACAATCTTAATATTTTTTTTGTCTTTAAATAACTTTTTGTCTATCAATTCCTCAGAGTCGGTATCAAATAATAACCCACTTTCCATTGATTGTTTTGCGTCTTCATAAGAAACTGGATTACTGTCTACAATTATTTTTGGTTTTATTGCATATCCACCATTTGCAATTTGTGCAGTCATCATACAAAGTTGTAAAGGTGTTGTTTGTGTATAGCCTTGACCAATACCTGTTATTAAGGTCTCCCCTAAAACCCAGCCTTTACCAAGATTATTTTTTTTCCATTTTGTATTAGGAAATAATCCTTTTTTTTCAGTATCAAAATAATCGCCAAGTACTTTTTTACCTAAACCAAACTTTTCAGCTGTGATGTTTAATCTATCAACACCTAATAACCTAGCAACCTCATAAAAATATGTATCACATGATTGTTTCATTGCATTTTTCAAACTTACCCAACCATGTCCTTTTTCCTTCCAACAGTGAAATGTTTGTCCATATAACTCCATTTTTCCTGTGCATTTAACTTTAAACTTTGTATCTACTACTTTGTTTTCTAAAGCTGAAAAAGCAACGATTGGTTTTATTGTTGAGCCTGGTGAGTATAGACCCGAAAGAGTCTTGTTTATTAGGGGTTTTAATGGATTATTTCTAATTAATTGCCATTCATCTTGACTTATTCCAAATAAAAATAAATTTGGGTTATAAGATGGGGATGAATACATTGCTATTATATCTCCAGTATAAATATCCATTACACTTATAGACCCTGCTTTTTCATTTAATAATTCTCCACAAGCTTTTTGTATTTCTGTATCCACAGTTAAACGTATTTTTGATCCTTGCTTACCTTTTTGATGTTCAAGTTGATTAATTCTTTTACCGTAAGCATTAACCTCATATCTTTGAATAGCATTTGTTCCAATTAAATGATTTTCAAGTCTTTTCTCTAAGCCCAGTTTTCCAATTTTCATTCCTGGTACAAATCTTTCTTGGATGGTTTCATTTTCTAAAATTTCTTGTTCATTTGGTTGACTCACATATCCAAGAACATGTGTATATACATCATTAAATGGATAGTTTCTGGAGATTGTCATTACGGGTTTAACACCTACCAGATCGTACAAATAGTTGTTAATTTTTACAAATTGACTCCAACTTAAGTTTTCAGAAACAATAATACTATCCCAAGGTTTTAACTCATTTTTTAATTTAATTATTCTTGCAATTCTTTTTTCACTTAGATCTAAAAGATTTTTTAATCTTACTAATAAATAATTGAAATTCTCAACTTGTTCTGGGATTATGTGTAATTGATAAACTTTTAAATTTCCTGCAATTACATTTCCAAAATAATCAACTATATTTCCTCTTGTAGGCGGAAGTTTCCATTCTCTAATTCTATTCTTGTCTGAAAGAGTAAGATATTTTTTATTTTCGTTTATTTGAAGAGAAAATAAACGGGCGACAATACCAACAAAAACTGCAACTTTTGCCGCTCCAATTATGAACATTCTTCTATTAATTACGTCAGTTTTTCTTATTCCTGAATTGGATTTAATCATTTGTTTGATATGAAATTCTTTCGTTTAAAAAATTAAAAAATAAAAAAAATATTGGGTAAAATAAAATAGTAAAACCTGAGTTAATTAAATAATTGGTGTAATCAACTTTAATTAAAAAGACTAAATCCAAAATAATTACTTGAATTGAATTTATTAATAAAATTGTGAATAATAATGATATCCAGTCCTTCATAAAGTTTGGGGTTAAAGTAATATTTCTTATATAAGCTGTTACTGAGCAAAGAATAAGGTAACAAAAACTACTAATTCCTATTGGTATACCTATGACAACATCATTAATTATACCTGCAAAGAAAATAGCTAGATAACCTAATTGATCAGGATTTCTTAAAGTCCAAAAGAAAATTAATAGATGAGCAAAATTAAAAGCAAAATAATCAAGTTTTAAGTAATTAAAATCAAACTCATTAAATACTGAAAAAAATAACATTATAAATGGTAGATAGGATAAGAATATTTTTAAAAAAGGACTTTTATTAAGTGATGACATTATTCTTCTCCACCTATTTTATAAGAAACTATTTTTACATAGTTAAGTTGTGTAAAATCAGAAAAAAAATTTATTTTACCCTCTGAAATGTTGTTAATTTTTCCAATTGGTATACCGGGTTTGAATAAACCACCAAGACCTGAGGTATAAGCAAAAATTTCTTTATTTTTAAATTCTTCTCTAAATTCTTCTTGAGTATGTTCAATTTTTCCAAAATCACTCCCTGTCCCAGAAATTACAGCTTGTATATCATCTGGCTCTAAAATAGATGGTATTTTGCTATTAAGATCTGACAATAGTAATGCCCTTGAATTAGTGTAATTTACTTCAATTATTTGGCCAACTAGATAAACATCATCAATAACAGCCATTCCAATTTCTACTTTATCCTTTGTGCCTTTATTTAATACTACTGATTTTAAATATGGACTGTCTTTATCAATTAAAACTCTGGCAAATATTTCTTGTGAACTTATACTTTCATCAAGTAAGTCTCTAAGCTTTTTATTTTCTGCAATTAAAAACTCATTTTGTAATTTAAGTTGGTCAGAATTTTTTATTTTAGTTAATTCTTTCTGATGACTTTCATATAAATCCATATGTGATTTGAATTTTAAAGTTATCTCTTTAAATTTATTTTCTGGGATTGATACAATATGAGATGATCTATAAATTACTTCATTAATTCCTAATTTAACAAATTGTATTGCTTTAAAATTAAAATTACTTAGAACAATTACAAAAATTGATAAAACAATTAGAGTTAGTAAAGAAAATTTTTGTTTATCTTTTTTTTTTAAAAAAGCTGACCTAATGGCAATTACAAAATCATCTCTGCCAGTAGCCATTTTTCCTAATATTCAGATAACATAGTAGAAAAAGTTTCTTCTTGATCCAAAGCTTTACCTGTACCAACAGCAACACAAGATAATGGATCATCTGCTATATGAACTGGTAAACCTGTTTCTTTAGAAAACCTTTTATCAATATTTTTTAACAAAGCACCACCACCTGTTAAAGTTAAACCCATATCAACTAAATCAGCTGACAACTCAGGGGGCGTATTTTCTAAGGCATCTTTAATTGCACTAACCATTTGTTTCATAATATCATTTAGTGCTTCAGCAGTATCTTCCTCAGTAATATTAACTTCCTTTGGAGTACCTGATCTTAAATCTCTTCCTTTAACTGGATAAGTGTTTGTTCCTGTTGGAACAGCTGTTCCCATTTCCTTTTTTATTTTTTCAGCAGTAGTATCACCTATTAATAAATTATATTCTTTTCTCATATAATCCACTATTGCAGTATCCATTGAGTCACCTGCAACTCTTAAAGATTTAGAGTAAACTAATCCACCTAAAGACATTACTGCGATTTCACTTGTGCCCCCACCAATATCTACAATCATTGAACCAGTTGCTTCAGAAATTGGTAGATTTGCTCCAATAGCTGCTGCAATTGGTTCCTCAATTAATTGAACTCTTCTTGCGCCTGCTGCTAGAGCACTATCTTGAATTGCTTTTCTTTCAACTGGTGTTGAACCAGTTGGTACACAAATTAAAATTCTAGGGTTAGCAAATGTACTTCCTTTGTGAACTTTTTTAATAAAATGTTTAATCATTTCTTCAGTGACTATAAAATCTGCTATAACACCATCTCTTAAAGGTCTAATTGCACTTATGTTACCAGGAGTTCTTCCAAGCATTGTTTTCGCTTCATCTCCAACAGCTAATACATTTTTTTTTCCACCTTGATCAACTATCGCAACAACTGAAGGTTCATTAAGAACTACACCTTGACCCTTTAAAACTACAAGTGTATTTGCTGTTCCAAGATCAATTGCCATATCTTGGCTCCATATTTTTTTAACACTGCTAAATAACCCCATTATATCCCTCTTACTTTCTGACTTTCCTGCTCCATAGGAGCTGTTTTATCTCGTTTGATTATCATTTTATTTAATGCATTTATGTAAGCATTTGCTGAAGCAACCAAAGTATCAGTATCAGCTGCTTGACCCACAGTTGTTTTACCTTTCTCCTCAATTTTAACACTTACTGTTGCTTGTGCATCTGTTCCTTCTGTAACTGCATGAACTTGATAAAGCTGTAAGTTAACATCGTGAGGATATAAAGTTTTAATGCATTTGAATATTGCATCCACTGGACCATCTCCATTTTCTGTTGCATTTTTAACATCACCGTAAACATCCAAAGTCATTTCTGCTTTTTGTGGTTCTCCTGTTCCAGCAAAAACTTTTAAAGATTTAAGGGTAATTGCATTCACTTTATTATCTACAATTAAACTATCATCTACTAATGCGATAATATCTTCATCGTAAACATGTTTTTTCTTATCTGCTAAGACTTTGAATTTTGCAAATGCATTTCCTACTACATCATCAGTTAAATCTGGATAACCTAAACTGTTTAATTTATCTTTAAATGCATGTCTGCCTGAATGCTTACCCATTACTAAAGAAGTTTGTTTAACTCCTACGCTTTCAGGTGTCATTATTTCGTAAGTTTGTCTATTTTTTAACATTCCATCTTGATGTATTCCTGCCTCATGTGCAAAAGCGTTTTTTCCAACTATTGCTTTATTATATTGAACAGGAAATCCTGTTGCGTTTGAAACGATTTTTGAAGCTTTGCTTAAAAGTGTCGTATTAATTCCAGTTTCGTATGGCATCAAATCAGGTCTTGTTTTAATTGCCATAACAACTTCCTCAAGAGCAGCATTTCCTGCTCTTTCTCCTAATCCATTTATTGTACATTCAATTTGTCTTGCTCCAGCTTGAACTCCAGCTAATGAGTTAGCTACTGCTAATCCTAAATCATTATGACAATGAGTTGATAAAATTGCTTTATCAATATTTGGAACTTTATTTAACAAAGTTTCTATAATTGTAGTAAACTCAGATGGTATTGTGTAACCGACTGTATCAGGAATGTTAATTGTTGTAGCTCCATTTTTAATTGCAAGCTCTACGGTTTTGCACATGTAATCCATATCGGTTCTAGTGCCATCTTCACAAGACCACTCAACGTCATCAGTAAACTTTCTTGCATAAGCAACATGTTTTCCAATTGATTCATAAACATCTTCTGGAGACATATTTAATTTATGCTTCATGTGTAACGGACTTGTAGAAATAAATGTATGTATTCTAAATCTTGGTGCATGTTTTAGAGCTTCATAAGCTCTATCAATATCTTTTACTGAGTGTCTTGAAAGTCCTGCAGGAATAGAATTTTTTAAAATTTTACTTACTTCTGAAACAGCTTCAAAATCCCCTGGAGAAGCTATTGGAAAACCTGCTTCGATAATATCGATACCTAATTCATCAAATACTCTGGCGATTTGAATTTTTTCTTCTAAACTCATAGATGCACCTGGCGATTGCTCGCCATCACGCATAGTAGTATCAAATATAAAGACTCTATCTTTATTGCTCATAACTAAAATTTTTAGAAAATCTATAATACAATCTATGAGAGAGATTGCAAAATAATTAGTTAAATAATTACTTTTAATGGACTATTTTAGGGTAACGGAAAATTAATTAAAAATAGACTCAATTTTAGGCATTAACCGTAAAAGCTCTTTTGTATATTCATGTGTTGGCTTTAAAAATAAATCCTCAGTTTTTGAAACTTCACATAATTTGCCATCTTTTAAAACGCCAATTCTATCGCACATTTGTCTAACAACAGGTAGGTCGTGACTTATAAACAAAATTGTTAAATTTAATTGTTCTTGTAGATCTTTAAGTAAATTTAATATTTGGGCTTGTATACTTACATCCAAAGCAGAGGTAGGTTCGTCACAAACCAAAAGTCTTGGTTGTGTGGCAAGCGCTCTTGCAATTGATATTCTCTGTCTCTGTCCTCCTGAAAATTCATGTGGATATCGGTCTGCAGATTTTTGAGTTAATTCTACAGACTCCAGTAAATCATAAATATAATTATTTAAATCTAAAGTAGATATAGATGGGTTATGAAGTGTAATTGGTTCTGCAATTATATCTTTTACTTTTAATCTTCCATTTAGTGAAGAATAAGGATCTTGAAATATCATTTGAATTTGTTTTCTAAATTTCATTAATTCAGATCTCTGTTTAATTTTTGTTATACAAACATTGTCAAAGAAAATATCACCAGATGTGGGTTTAAATAAATTTACAATCATTTTAGCAATTGTAGATTTTCCACTCCCACTTTCTCCTACTAAGCCAAAAGACTCACCTTCTTTTATGTCAAAAGAAACATCATTAACAGCCATCACAGAATTCTTAGAACTTTCTGTAAAAAAATTATCATCAAAACTTTTAGTATAATTTTCTTGTGGTTTGGTTAATATTTTTTTTGTTTCACCAATTTCAACTAAATTTCCACTTTTCATAACTGCAACTCGGTCTGCAGTTTCAGCTATAACCCCCATGTCATGAGTAATTAAGATGACTGCAAGGTTTCTTTCTTTTGTTAATTTTTTAATTAGTTCTAAAATCTGAGATTGAATTGATACATCTAATGCTGTTGTTGGCTCATCTGCAATTAGCAACTCTGGCTCACAACATAAAGCTAAAGAAATTACTACTCGCTGTCTCATTCCACCTGAGAATTGATGAGGATAATTATCAAATCTTGTCTCTGCATCTTTTATACCGACCTCTTTTAATAAATTTATAGATTTATTTTTTGCTTCTTCTTTGCTTAATTTAAGATGAGTTTGAATTGTTTCAATTAACTGTTCACCTACTGTAAGAATTGGGTTAAGCGAAGTTTGAGGATCTTGAAAAATCAATCCAATTTTATTTCCCCTATATTTTACAATACTTTCAGAATTTTCATGAATGTTTAGATCGCCTAAAATAACTGAGCCACTAGAAACCTTACCTGGTTCATCAATTAAATTTATAATAGCATTTCCTACAGTACTTTTTCCTGATCCAGATTCTCCAACTAATCCTAAAATTTCTCCTTTTTTAACCTCAATATTTACATTCTTAGCAGCGTAAACTGTTTCTTTTCTCATTTGATAATCAACACTAAGATTATTTATTTTTAAAAATGTCATTTTTTTAATTTTGGATTTAAAGTGTCCCTCATCCAATCCCCTAATAAATTTATCGAAAATGCTAAAATAACTAAAAAAATTGCTGGAAAAAAAGTTATCCACCATTCTCCTGAAAATAAAAAGTCATTACCAAGTCTTATCAATGTCCCTAAAGAAGGTGTTGTTGGAGGTACACCAACTCCTAAAAAGCTTAAAGTAGACTCAGCTAAAATAGCAAGGGCTAAACCAATAGTTCCAATTACTAACACCGGTCTCAAAATATTTGGTAAAATATGTTTAAACATAATAATTAAATTTGAAACCCCAATTATTGTTGATGCCGAAACATAATCTTTATTTTTTTCTACCAAAGTTGCAGCTCTAGAAACTCTTGCAAATTGCGGCCACTCTGAAATACCGATTGCAAATATTAAAACATAAATTGCCATTTCATCATGCATTTCTCTTGAGATTAATCCTCTTGCTATTCCATCTACTAACAATGCCATCAAAATACTTGGGACTGTTAACTGAACATCAGTTAACCTCATTACTATCATTTCGTATTTTCCTCCAAAAAATCCAGCTGTTAATCCCAATCCAACTCCAAGGATTAAACTAAAAATTATCGCAGAAAAACCTACAATTAAAGAAATCCTACATCCATACAAAATTGTCGATAGCATATCTCTTCCTTGTCCATCAGTGCCTAAAATAAATTTAGCAAGACCATCTTCTGTCCATGATGGTGGTGTGAATGCATCCATCAGTGAGAGAGAGGATGGGTCAAAAGGATTGTAAGGTGTAACCAGCTCAACAAAGAAGGAGCAGAAAAAAATTATAAACAAAATAGTAGATGATATAATTGCAGTAGGAGAATTAATAAAGCTATGATAAATATCACTATCTTTAATTCTTTCCCAAGTACTTAAAGATTTGTTATCCACTTGCAGTGTCTCCTTTAACTCTTATCCTTGGGTCAATTAAATAATAAAGAATATCAACTATAAAATTTATCATTACGAAAACGAAAGCTATAAATACTAAATAAGCTGACATGATTGGTATATCGACGAATTGTACTGCTTGAATAAATAAAAAGCCCATGCCAGGCCATTGAAAAACAGTTTCAGTAATAATTGAAAACGCAATTAGAGTTCCAATATTTATTCCTGCTATAGTTATTACTGGGATCAATCCATTTTTTAATGCATGTTTGTATTTAATACTATTTTCACTAATACCTCGAGCACGCGCAAATTTAATATAATCTGTTTGTAATATTTCCATCATCTCTGCTCGCACAAGTCTGATGATATAAGTCATTTGGAAAAGGCTTAATGTTACCGAAGGAAGTATAATTGCTTTAAGTCCTGAAACTGTTAAAAAACCTGTAGTCCAAAAACCTAAATCAACAACATCTCCTCTTCCAAAAGAGGGTAATATTCCTAAGATTACCGCAAACAGATATATAAATAAAATACCAATTACAAATGTGGGGAGTGAAACCCCCAACAAAGAGATGGCTAAAACAAAATCACTTAAAAAACCTTTTCGATTTATACCTGTATAAACTCCCAATAATGTACCAGTTACAAGTGCAATTAGTGCTGAAATAACCACAAGTTCAATAGTTGCAGGCAATCTTTCAACAATTAATTCTGAAACAGGTCTTCTTAATTGGTATGAAATTCCAAACTCACCTTTAGAAGCATTAACTATAAATCTTGAAAACTGTACATGAATTGGATCCATTAAACCAAGTGTTTCTCTCAATTCTGCTCTTTCCTCATCAGAGGTTTCTTCTCCAACCATGTTATTGATTGGATCTCCAACAAAATTAAATAAAGAGAAAGACACAAAGGCGACAACCAACATCACCAAAGCAGATTGAAACAGCCTTTTAAAAAAATATTTTATCAATTTATGAAGGTTTAAATTTACAAGCCCTTTAAATTTTTAAAGGGCTTGTAATAATTTTTAATTAGTTAAAACTAGCAGTTCTGAATAACGGTTCGTTATTCGGTCTGATAGGAACATTAACATTGCTTTTAGATGCCCAAGAAATTACTTGGTGATGTAAAGGAAGATAAGAAATATCATCTTTTACAATTTTCCAAGCTTTTGCAATTGCAGCATTTCTTTTATCTAAATCAACTTCACCTTCCATAACTCTAATTGCAGCATCAACATCAGCGTTACTAAAGTTAACTTTGTTCCAGCTAGCACCAGTTTCATATAGGTAATGGAAAACATAATGACTATCTAAAGTTGGAACACCCCATCCTAGCATATAGAAATCACCTTGATCATCTTTAAGCTCTTTGAAGTGTTTACTTTTGGTTTGAGCAAATAAGTTAACGTTAACTCCAATTTTACCTAACATTCCAACAACAGCAGTACATATTGCTTCATCGTTTACATATCTGTCATTAGGACATCTAAGTTCAACATCAAAACCATTAGGATAACCCGCATCAGCTAAAAGTTTTTTTGCAGCATTAACATCGTAAGGTAATCTTTTATCAAGATCAGCTGTATATCCATTTACACCTGGGAAAGTTATAATTCCTGCTGGTTCACTTAAACCTCTCATAACTTTTTTCTTGATCGCTTCAATATCAATTGCTTGATAGAGAGCTTGTCTTACTTCTTTTTTCTTAAATGGATTATCACCTGTATTACCAGTTCTTAATTTGTCAGCTGCTTGATCCATACCTAAGAAAATTGTTCTCATTTGAGCTGTACTTTCAACTTTGTGACCTGAAGAAGATCCAATTCTTTTTAAGTCTTGAACAGGAGCATCAGTAACTATATCAATTTCACCAGATAATAAAGCTGCTACTCTTGTAGCTGCATTTTTAATAGGCATTAATTCAATTTGAGTTACTTTTTTGTCCTTCATTTCACCCCACCAATGTTTATTTCTTTTAAACACTGTCTTGGTGTTAGGCTCTCTTAAAGTTATTTTAAAAGGACCAGTTCCCATAGCATTAGTAGCAGAGAAAGTTTCTTGTCCTGCATCCCAATTTTGTGGAGACATTGCAAAGTTTTCCTCTGACCAAGCTTTAGACATTATAAAAATGTTAGACAATTGGTTCAAAAGAATAGGGTTGGGTTTACTTGTAGTTATTTTAACTGAGTAATCTCCAACTGCTTCAACATTTGAAACTGTGCTGATGTATTCTTTAAAATCAGATGTTCTTTGCTTAGCTCTCAATATACTGAACACAACATCTGCAGAAGTCATTCCAGAGCCATCTGAAAACTTAGCATCTTCTCTTAAAGTAAAAATCCAAGTATTTGGATCAGTAGCTTTCCATTTTGTTGCTAAAGCAGGTCCTATTTTCATGTCCAAACCTCTTTGAACTAGAGCTTCGTAAACTTGTCTAGATACTTGAGTAGTTGGACCCTCATTTTGTGCATGTGGATCTAGTGTTAGACTGTCTCCTTGCATAGACCATTTAATAGTTTTTGCCCATGCTGAAGAAAATCCGAATACTAGAACTAATGACAATAGTATTCTTACTATATTTTTAGTCTTCATTATTCCCCTCGTTTTTTAAATTTATTTAAAAAAGTATAAGTGAAATAATTGAATTATAGTAGCAATAATTTACTGATAAAATTTAACTTTTATCGCTATCAACTAATTTTTTCTTACCTATCCAAGGCATCATAGCTCTCAGTTCTGCACCAACTTTTTCAACAGGATGTTCGGCTAATTTAGCTCTCGTAGCAAGGAAGTTTTTTTGACCATTTTTGCATTCATCCATCCACTCTTTAGTGAATTTTCCAGATTGAATTTCAGCCAAAACTTCTTTCATTCTTTTTTTAGTTTCATCTTTATTAACAACTCTAGGGCCTGATTGATATTCACCATATTCGGCAGTATTCGAAATAGAATAATTCATGTTCGCTATTCCACCTTCGTAAATTAAATCAACAATCAATTTAACTTCATGAACTGTTTCAAAATATGCCATCTCTGGTTCATATCCTGCTTCAACTAGAGTTTCATAACCATTTTTAATTAGTTCAACCAATCCACCACATAATACAGTTTGTTCACCAAATAAATCTGTTTCAACTTCATCTTTAAAAGTAGTTTCAATTATTCCTGATCTTCCACCTCCAACTGCTGATGCATAAGATAAAGCTAAGTCTCTTGCCTTTCCTGAACCATCTTGATGAACAGCAAATAAACAAGGCACTCCACCTCCTTTTTCATATTCACTTCTAACTAAGTGACCAGGACCTTTGGGAGCAACCATAAAAACATCTAGATCTTTTCTAGCTTTAATTAAATCGTAATGAACATTTAAACCATGAGCAAAAGCGATACTTGTTCCCTCTCTTACTCTTTGTTCAATATGATTTTTATAAATTTCTGCTTGTAGTTCATCTGGTGTAAGTATCATTACTACATCAGCCCACTCTGCAGCATCAGATAAATTCATTACCTTTAATCCTTTTGACTCTGCTTTAGCTGCGCTCGATGAACCTTCTCTTAATGCCACAACGATTTCTTTTACTCCACTATCTTTTAGGTTTAATGCATGAGCGTGCCCTTGGCTTCCATAACCAAAAATAGCAACTTTTTTACTCTTAATCAGGTTTACATCTGCATCTTTTTCATAAAACATTTTCATATCATCTCTCCTATTAAATTAATTAAATATTTTAGCACCTCTGGTCATAGCTACTGCCCCTGTTCTCGAAGTACTTATAAGTCCCAAAGGCTTTAATTTTTTATTCATTACATCAATTTCTCTTCTTAAAGCAGTTATTTGAATTACTGCTGAAGATTTTGTTTCATCTAATATTATGGGATTAAATTTTTTACAAGCATTTAAGCATTTTTCAATTTTATTTCTTTTGCCTACTACTTTAAATAAAGCCATTTCCTTAAATATTACGTCTTTGTCTTCTCTTTTAAACTCAGCAACTTTATGAACAGGCACTAATTTAGTTAACTGAAGTCTTATTTGATCAATTACTTGAGGTGTTCCGGTAGTAACAATTGTTATTCTTGAAATATTTTTAACAGCATCAACCTCAGCAACAGCTAAAGACTCAATGTTATAACCTCGACCAGAAAATAGACCGACTACTCTTGCAAGAACTCCAGCCTCATTATCTACCCAAACAACAAATATATATGTGTCTGATTTTTGTTTCTTTGTAGGAATGCTATAAGCTGATTTTGATTTCGGCATTATAATTATACTAAGGCTTTGCCTTTTCCTTTAATTTTATTTTCCTCTTGATCATTTGGACCTAAGATCATTTGGTTATGAGGTTTTCCAGATGGTATCATTGGGAAACAATTCTCGTTAGGATCTACATGACAATCAAATATAACTGGTCCATCATAATCAATCATTTCTTGAATTTTATAATCAAGATCAGCTGGACTTTCTGCTTTAATTCCTTTGCATCCATAAGCTTCTGCCATTTTCATAAAATCAGGTAATGCTTCGGAATAACTTTCAGAATAGTTTTTTTCGTGCAGTAATTCTTGCCATTGTCTTACCATTCCCATGTACTGATTATTTAAAATAAATATTTTTATAGGAAGATTATATTGAACTGCAGTAGACATTTCTTGCATAGTCATTAAAACTGAAGCTTCTCCAGCAATATCAATTACTAATTTTTCAGGATGAGCAATTTGAACACCAACTGCTGCTGGTAATCCATAACCCATGGTTCCTAAACCGCCAGATGTCATCCATCTATTTGGTTTATTAAATTTATAATGCTGAGCAGCCCACATTTGATGTTGTCCAACCTCAGTAGTAACATAAGTATCTTTATCTTTAGTTAATTCATAAAGTCTTTGAACGGCATGTTGAGGTTTTATACTTTGATCACTATTTACAAAATTAAGAGAGTCTTTTTCCCTCCATTTTTCGATTTGTTCCCACCACTTAGCTATATTTGATTTATTTGACTTGCTATGACCATTTTTTCTTTTAGTAATTGTTTTGTTAATTTTACTGATTACGCTCGTAACATCTCCAACTATTGCAAGATCCACTTTGATAATTTTATTAATTGATGATGGGTCTATATCAATATGAACCTTTTTTGAATTTGGTGAAAACTCATCAATTTTTCCAGTAATACGATCGTCAAATCTTGCGCCAATGTTAATTAATAGATCACAATCATGCATAGCATTATTTGCTTCATACGTACCATGCATACCAAGCATTCCTAAAAATTGATTATCATCTCCAGGATAAGCACCTAATCCTTGAAGTGTTGAAGTTATAGGAAAACCAGTTAGCTCAACAAATTCTCTTAAAGCCTGACTTGCTTTTGGTCCTGAATTAATTACTCCTCCACCACTATAAATGATTGGTTTTTTAGCTTTGATTAATAATTTTACTAATTCATCAATTTGATCTTGAGAAAATTTATTATGGGATTTTCCATTTAATTTTTTTTCTTTTTTTGGTTTTTTATATTTTGCTTTTGCAAACTGAATATCTTTTGGAATATCAATCAAAACTGGTCCAGGTCTTCCAGTAGTTGCAACTCTAAAAGCTTCATGCATAACTTTTG
>CACJFA010000009.1 GCA_902592545.1 uncultured Pelagibacteraceae bacterium
AATAATAGATATTGAGGAGTATAACATTGGACATTTTATAATTGGGGAGTCAATATTTGATGGACTTTCTAAAGTAATTAAAAACTTTAAAAAAATTATAAAAAAATAAATGAAAATTCTTGGTATTGGTGTTGATATTGTAGAAAATAAAAGAATTCAAAAATCTATTAAAAATCCTTTATTTAAAAAAAGAATTTACTCATTTAAAGAATTGAAACAATCTAATGCAGTAAATAATAAAGTAGCTTATTTTTCGAAGAGATTTGCTGCAAAAGAAGCATTTTCTAAAGCTCTTGGCACAGGTTTTCGTATAAATTTAAATTTTAAAGATATAGAAGTTGTTAATGACAAAATAGGAAAGCCTTATTATGTTAAAAATAAAAAAATTACAAAAATCATTCAAAAGAACTTTAAAATCAAAAAATTTAAATGTTTTCTATCAATTTCGGATGAAAAAGATTATTCAACAGCATTTGCAATCATTCAAAAATCATGAAATTAGATAAAAATTTTTTTTCAGAAAATATAAAAACCTTAATTTATGCATTAATAATTGCAGTTATAATCAGATCGCTTCTAGTACAACCATTTTATATTCCATCATCATCCATGGAACCTACTTTATTAGTCGGTGATAGATTGTTTGTAACAAAATATACCTATGGATATAGCAAACACTCATTTCCTTTTAGTCCCCCAATATTAAACAAAAGAATTATGTTTAGTAGCCCTGAAAGAGGTGATGTAATTGTATTTAAAACGCCAGCAGATAATCGAACAGATTACATTAAAAGATTAATTGGTTTACCTGGTGATAAAATTCAGTTTATAGACTCTAATTTGTATTTAAATAATTCTGAAATTCTTAAATCTAAAATTAATAACAAAACTACAATTTTCTGTGGTGATAAAAATATTGATGTTTATAGATTTGAAGAAAAACTTTCAAATGGTAAAAAATTTCATACTGTTTATCTAAAAGATTATACGTATCAAAATTCTGATGTGTTTACTGTACCAAAAGATCATTATTTCTTTTTAGGTGACAACAGAGATTGTTCTAAAGATAGCAGGTATTTAACAAGTGTTGGATATGTACATCAAGATAATTTAGTAGGAAAAGCTCAATTTATATTTTTCTCTTCAGATAAAAGAATAGGAAGTTTTATTGAATTTTGGAAATGGCATAAGTCAATAAGATTTAATAGAACATTTAATAAAATTAATTAATGAAAATTAACTATCAGAGTTTAGAAAAAAAAATTGATGTAAAATTTAAAAATAAAGATCTACTTATCCAAGCTCTTACACATAAAAGTTATAACCCAAATGAAAATAATGAAAAGATAGAGTTTCTGGGTGATAGAGTTCTTGGTTTAGTGATAGCAAAAAAACTTTTAGAAATTTATCCAGGGGAAAAAGAAGGTATTCTTGATAAAAAATTTGCATCGTTAGTGAACAAAAAAACTTGTCTGGAAATAGCAAAAAAAATAAATTTAGCTGGTTATGTTAAAACATTTAATTCTAACAATAAAAAAATAAAAATTGAGGACAAAATTATATCTGATAGCTGTGAAGCATTAATTGGTGCTATATATCTTGATAAAGGTTTTACAGTTGTCGAAAAAACAATTTTAAATTTGTGGCAAGATCATATTGAAAAAAGTGTAGTTACAGAAATAGATGCAAAAACAAAGTTGCAGGAACTAACTTTAAAAAATTTTAAAAAATTACCTACTTATAAATTAATTTCAAATACAGGTCCAAGACATAAACCTATATTCAAAGTCGGAGTAAAATTACCAAATACAAAATATTTTATAGCCACTGGAAAATCAAAGAAAGAGGCTGAACAAAATGCTGCTATAGAATGTTTAAAAAATACAAATAAAAAATGAATTGGTCAGACGAAGGGTTTTTAATAAGCAAAACAAGATATAATGAAAATTCATTAATTGCTGAATTATTTACAAAAGATAAAGGAAAGATATCTGGAATTATATTTGGTGGTACTTCAAAAAAAATTAAAAATTACCTTCAAGTTGGCAACAAACTACATGTAAATTACAATTCTAAAAATGAAAATAGAATAGGTTATTTTAAAATTGAAATTTTAAGTGCTTATACACCATTATACTTTGATCATAAACAAAAGTTGTCTTGTATTACATCTTCAATGAATTTGATTAAAATATTAACAGCAGAGTCTCAATCTAACGATAAAGTTTATTTTATAATTCAAAATTTATTTTTAATTTTAAAAGAAAAAGATTGGTTAAAAAAATATATATTTTGGGAATTGGAGTTACTTAAAATATTAGGATATGACTTAGCTCTCGAAAATTTAGTTGAAAAAGATTTAGAAGATAACAAAACTGTATATTACGCTAATTCTTTAAATGAAAAAAAATATGTACCCAATTTTTTGATTGAAAGAGATATAGAGGTTAATGATCTTGGCACCTTATTGAATGGTTTGAAATTAGTAGGTGATTATTTGGATAAAACCATATTAAGACCAAATAATTTAAATTATCCAAATAGTAGGTTGTTATTTTTAAATACGTTAAAATAATTATTTTATTATTTTATCAATTCTATCAGCGTAATAACTTACTATAGCATTGGCACCAGCTCTCTTAAAAGCAACTAAGCTTTCATATATAGCATCTTTATTAATTAATTTTTTCGTTATAGCTGTTTCAATTAAGCTATATTCTCCTGATACTTGATAGGCAAATACAGGTAATTTAAATTTTTCTTTTATTGATTTTATTATGTCTAAGTAGGGCATACCTGGTTTAACCATTACCATATCGGCACCTTCTTTAATATCTAATGCAACTTCTCTTAAAGCTTCATCAGAATTTCTATAATCCATCTGATAAGTTTTTTTGTCTCCTTTTAAAGAACCTTTAGAACCTACTGCATCTCTAAAAGGTCCATAAAAGCTTGAAGCATATTTTGCAGCGTACGATAATATTTGAACGTTTTGGAATTTATTTTTATCTAAAGCTTTTCTTATTTTTCCTATTCTGCCATCCATCATGTCTGAAGGAGCAAGTACATCACAGCCCATCTCAGCTTGTAGTAATGACTGATTAATCAAAACCTCAATTGTTTCGTCGTTAAGTATAGTATTAGATTTGATTAAACCGTCATGACCATGTGATGTGTAGGGATCTAATGCTACGTCACACATAATGCCTATTTGATTTTTGTATCTTTTTTTAATTTCTTTAATTGCTCTACAAACTAAATTTTTTTCGTTAAGTGATTCTGTACCCAATTCATCTTTATGTACATTTTGGGTTTTTGGAAAAAGTGCAACCATTGGTATCTTTTTTTTTATTGCTTTGTCTACTATTTGGCTCAATCTATTAATAGTATACCTGTATACACCTGGCATAGATGAAATTGGTTGCCGTTTATTAGATCCTTCTATTAAAAAAATAGGTAATATAAAGTCATTTGGACTTAAAGTATTTTCTTGAATCAGTCTTCTTGACCAAGATTCTTTTCTAGTTCTTCTAAGTCTAAGACCGGGATATTTACCAATAATCATGTTTTAATTTACTTTTAAATTGCGACAAATGTAATATACACATATACAAAAAAAAGGGTAGAAAGCAATCAAGATGACGATAGAAAATTCAAAAGTAATAGACTTAAATGTTAAAAAAGAAGATAGAGTTTTAGACTTTAGCGATTTCCAAAAGCAAGAAATCAAATTTGATATTGAAAAATTACAAGAAGCTTATCAACAAATAGTTAAAATTAAAAAATTTGAAGATGCCGGTGTAACTCACTTCGGAGCGATATCATTAACTCAAATACCTGGTGATCCAGACTCAATTAAAGGTAACAAGGCTAGAGGTATATATTGGACAAAACCTGATAAATCAGGAAAAGAAGTTGTTAGAGATGAATCACTTGATGAGTCATTATATTCAGAATTTATAAAAGATTATGAAAATACTTATTTCAAAGAAGTATATGACACTCTTTCATCTAGATATAAACTTGGTAGAGTAAGAATCCTTTTAAAAGAGCCAAGATCAACTTTAAGCTGGCATAGAGATCCTGAGCCAAGATTACACATACCTTTAATTACTAACCCTGGCTGCATCATGGTTATTGATAACGTTGCGAAACATATGCCTGCTGATGGTTCTGTTTGGATTACAAATAATACCAAGTATCACAATGCATTTAATGGTGGAGAAGAGAATAGAATACATTTAGTTGCTTGTGTTTTAGATTACAAATTTAATTAATTTGAGAAAAATATTTATTTCATCAGATCACGCTGGATTTAAATTAAAAGAGATAATTAAAAATTATTTAAAAAATAAAAAAATTAAATTTGAAGACCTTGGTCCAAAGGATGACAGTAGTGTCGATTATCCTGACTATGCTCATAAAGTTGCTAGAAAAGTCAAATCAAGCAAGAGTAATGTTGGTATTTTAGTGTGTGGATCTGGAACTGGTATGAATATTGCGGCAAATAAGCATAAAAAAATTCGCGCAGCTCAATGTTTTAATCTAAAATCAACAAAATTATCGAGATTGCATAACGATGCAAACATCATTACATTAGGATCCAGGTTGATAACCAAAAAAAATGCTTTAAGGTTTGTAAGTGTTTTTTTAAATACAAAATTTAATGGTGGTAGACACTTGAGAAGGGTTAAGAAAATATAATTATGTCGAGCGAAAAAAGTTATTTAAATGATAGTTATAAAAGTTTTTTTGAGGATAGTTTATCTGTAAAAGATCCAGAGCTTTATAAAGCTATTAAAGATGAATTAATCAGACAACAACAACATATTGAGCTAATTGCGTCTGAAAATATAGTATCTCAAGCAGTATTAGAGGCGCAAGGATCGGTTTTAACTAATAAATATGCCGAAGGTTATCCTGGTAAAAGATATTATAATGGATGCGAACACGTTGATGTGGCTGAAAATCTTGCTATTGAAAGATTAAAAAAATTATTCAATTGTAAATTTGCAAATGCACAACCACACTCAGGAGCTCAAGCTAATGGAGCAGTATTTTTAGCTTTGTTAAGCCCAGGTGATACTTTCATGGGTATGAGTTTAAATTCAGGTGGCCATATTACTCATGGATTAAAAATTTCAATGTCTGGCAAATGGTTTAACGCTATAGGTTATGATGTAGACAAAGAATCTGAGTTGATAGATTATGATAATGTTGAAAAACTTGCTTTAGAACATAAACCTAAACTAATCATTGCAGGTGGAAGTGCTTATTCTAGAGTAATTGACTTTAAAAGATTTAGAGAGATAGCAGATAAAGTTGGAGCTTACTTAATGGTTGATATGGCTCACTTCTCAGGATTAGTTGCTGGTAAAGGATATCCTAACCCTTGTGATTATGCACATGTGGTTACATCAACAACTCACAAAGTATTTAGAAGCGCAAGAGGAGGAATAATTTTAACTAATCATGAAGATCTTGCTAAAAAATTTAATACAGCTGTTTTTCCTGGTTACCAAGGGGGACCTTTAATGCATATTATTGCTGCAAAAGCAGCTGGTTTTCTTGAAGCGCTACAACCAGAATTTCAAGATTATATTAAATCTGTTTTAGCAAACGCAAAAATGTTGGCAGAAACTTTAAAAAATAATGGATTTAAAATTTATTCAGATGGAACGGACACACATTTGATGTTGGTTGATTTGAGACCCTACAACGTAAAAGGAAATCTTGCGGCAGAGAGTTTGTCTAGAGCAAATATTACATGTAATAAAAATGGCATTCCTTTTGATACAGAAAAACCTATGATTACTTCAGGCATTAGACTGGGTACGCAAGCAGCTACAACACGAGGATTTGGTTTAAATGAATTTAAAACAGTAGGTGAATTGATTACGAAAACTCTAAAGGGATTATCAGAAAATCCAACAGATAATAGTAAAATAGAAGATGAAGTAAAAAATGAAGTTATTTCTTTAACTTCATCATTTCCGATATATAAGAACTTATAACAAATGATTTGTTCAATATGTAAAAAAGGGGAGACCTCTGTTGTCGACTCTAGACCAACGGAAGATGGCACAGCTATTAGAAGAAGGAGACTATGTGTCTGTGGAGCGCGTTTTACAACTTTTGAAAGAGTTCAATTCAGAGAATTAATGGTTGTTAAAAAAAATGGAAGAAAATCCACATTTGATAGAGATAAATTATCTAAATCTATTTATATTGCTCTTAAGAAAAGACCCATTGATACGGAAACAATAGAAAAATTTATTAGTAATATTTCAAGATCTTTGGAAGAACTTGGTCAAAGTGAAATATCTACTAATACAATTGGGACAATGGTTATGGATGGATTAAAAGATTTAGACCCAGTTGGATATGTAAGATTTGCATCTGTATATAGAAACTTTAGAGAAGAAAAAGATTTCGTACAATTCGTGGACAAGCTTGATGTCTACAAAAAAAGATAAATTTTCATCAAAAGATAAATTTTATATGGAATTAGCCTTAGACTTGGCTAAATCTCGTCATGGACAGACTGGATCAAATCCTTCTGTTGGTTGTGTTATTGTCAAAAATGATAAAATTATTTCCATAGGACAAACCTCATTTAATGGAAGACCACACGCTGAATTTAATGCTATCAAAAATAGTTTTGAAGAATTAGAAGGCTCAAAAATGTATGTTACTTTAGAACCATGTTGTCATCATGGTTTAACACCACCATGTACTGACGCGATTATAAAATCAAAAATTTCAGAAGTTATATATGCTGTTACCGATATAGACAAAAGAGTAAGAAATAAAAGTTTTAAAATTTTAAAGTCAAAAAAAATAATTGTAAAAAAAGGTTTATTAAAAAGTAAAATTGAACGTTTTTATTTACCTTATTTTTTTAATAGAAAGAAAAAATTACCTTTCGTCACTGGCAAAATAGCCATGTCAAAAAATAATATTATTTACAGTAAGAATCGGAAAAAGATTACAAATTCTTATTCAGATCAGTTTACACACATTTTGAGATATCAAAATGATAGTTTGATGATTACTCACAAAACACTAAATAAAGATAATCCAAAATTAAATTGTCGTTTGAAGGGTTTTGAAAAATTTTCTCCAAGAAGAATTATTTTAGACAACAAATTAAATTCTAAAATAAATAGTTATATAATTAAATCTTCTAGCAATAAAAATACTTTAATTTTTTATAATAAAGCTGACAAATCAAAAATTTCAAAATTTAAAAGAAAAGGAATTCATCTAATTAAATCTCGAATTGATAGAAATAATAAATTTGACATTAAATTAATTTTGAAAAAATTACATAATTATGGATGCAGAAATTTACTAATTGAAGGAGGAGATAAATTAACAAATTCACTGATTAAGAATAAAATATTTAATAAATTTTATTTATATAAAAGTTCAAAAAACCTCTCTAAAAACTTCGAATATTTGAAATTTAGTAGTCAAAATATATTAAATCAAAAATATAAAACAAAAATTAATCTAAATCTCAATTTACGAAAAGACAGAATAACACTATATAGTTAGAAAAAATGTTTAACGGAATAATTTATAACCAAGGCACTATTACTAAAATTATTAAAAGACCCAAAGGTCTTAACATTTTTGTTAAAAGTAATGTTAAAGTATCCAATAAAGACATGGGTTTGTCTGTTGCCTGTGATGGTGTTTGTCTAACTTTAATTTCATATAAATCCAAAATTATGGAATTTTATCTTTCAAATGAAACGATAATTCGATCAAAATTCAAATTTTTAAAAATAAAAGATAAAATAAATTTAGAATTACCTTTAAAATATGGGACAAAAATTTCAGGACATATTTGTCAAGGCCATGTTGATACTGTTGGTAAAGTATTAAGCATTAAGAAAATAGATAAATCATTTCTTTTTGACTTTGATTTACCCATAAAGGAAAGAAAACACCTAATAGAAAAAGCATCAATCTGTGTTAATGGTATTTCTCTTACAATTTCAAAAGTGACTAAAAAAGGTTTCCAAATTTGGGTTATCCCTCACACCTATAATGAAACGAATTTATCAACTTTAAAAAAATCTAGTTTAGTCAACATAGAGATAGATATCTTGTCTAAATACGTTAGGAATTATTTTAATGGAAAAAAATAATTTTGCATCAATAGAGACAGTTATAAGTGTAGCCAAAAAAGGTGGTATGTTTATTTTAGTAGATGACGAAAAAAGAGAAAATGAGGGAGATTTGGTTATTTCAACATCAGACTCAAATGCAAAGAACATTAACTTCATGGCAAAATACGGGCGAGGTTTAATTTGTTTGGCACTTGATTCACTTCAAGCGAAAAGATTAAATTTATCTTTAATGTCACCAGTAAATCAATCAAGAAACAAGACGGCATTTACAATTTCTATTGAAGCAAAAAAAGGAATAACAACAGGTATATCTGCTAAAGATAGAGCGAAAACGATCAAAATTGCTTCAAAAAAAAATGTAAATAAAAATGAGATTGTTTCACCTGGTCACGTGTTTCCAATTATAGCCAAAGATGGTGGTGTTCTTGTTAGAGCAGGGCACACTGAAGCTTCAGTTGATATATCTAAATTAGCAAAAAAAAATAACTCTGCAGTAATTTGTGAAATTATGAATGAAGATGGAACAATGGCTAGAGGTCAGGATTTATTTAATTTTGCAAAAAAACATAAATTAAAAATTGGAAAGATAGAAGATCTGATCGCATATAGACTAAAAAAAGAAAAACTTATTAAACTTAAAAAGCAAAGCAAGATTGATGTAAAAAATCAAAAATACAATATTAGAATTTATGAGAATCTTTTAGATGGTTCAGAGCACTTCGCATTAATAAAAGGTAAAATAAAAAAAGGTATTACACCAAGAGTAAGAGTAATTTCATCTAATGTCGTGCAAAACTATCTAATAAATCAATCACTACCAAATTCATTTAACAAGACTTTAAATTATTTTAAAAAATATCAAAATTGCGTTTTAGTATTTATCAAAGATTCAAATTTAAAATCAGTAACTCAGACTTTAAAAGATTATAAAAACAAAGACTTTTATAAAAAGGGAAATGATAAGTTAATAAGAAATTATGGTATTGGAGCTCAAATTATTAAAGACTTAAAAATTAAAAACATGATATTAATCACCAAATCACAAAAAAAAGTTATTGGTCTTGATGGTTATGGTATAAAAATTACAAAACAGGAATTAATTTGATGAAAAAAAAATATTTAATTGTTGTAGCAGATTATTATAAAGATATTGCTGATGGCTTAATAAGCAGTGCTTTAAAAATAATTCCAAAAAAAAATAAAATAAAAATTATTAAAGTACCCGGTGCTTTTGAAATTCCAGTTACCATCTCAAAAAATTTAAAAAAATATGATGGTTTTTTAGCTTTAGGATGTGTAATTAAAGGTCAAACGCCACACTTTGATTTTATTTCTCAAGCTTCAACAGATGCCATAATGAAATTATCTATAGATAGTAAAAAACCCATTGGAAATGGAATAATTACCTGTCTAAATAAGTCTCAAGCAAGAGCAAGAAGAAAAAAGGGTGCTGAAGCTGCAGAAGCTGTAGTTTCAGTTTTGTCTCAAAAATGAGAACTCATTATAATCCAAAAAATAACCCTAGAGTTATAATTATTCAGAAATTATATGGTAAATTTTATAATGAAGATGATGATTTAGATTTTCCAAAACACAGATTTAAAAAATTTATTAAAGATATTGTTTTAGGAACGATAGAAAGAAACGATCTTATTTTAGATGAATTAAATAATAAATTAGGTGATGAATTTGTATTTGAAAAATTAGACAAAGTTTTTCAAACAATTTTGAAAGCAGCAACTTATGAATTTATGTATAAGCCAAATTTATCTATAAACATAATTATTAAAGAATATTTAAATTCATCTAATTTTTTTCTTGAAGTTTCACAAACAAAGTATCTTAACGCTTTACTAGATAATGTTGGAAAAAAATTAAGATCTAAAAATGCATGAATTCGATCTAATAAATAATTATTTTTTTAAAATAGCTAAAAAAAATAAATCTGCTCTTAACCTAAATGATGATGTTTTTTTTGATAAAAAAAGAGGTGTTGTTATATCTGTTGATACATACAATATTGGTACACATTTTTATGATTTTAAATCCCCAGATTTAGTAGTTAAAAAAATATTAAGGTCATCAATTTCTGATTTAATTTGTAAAGGCGTAATACCAAAGTTTTATTTTATTTCTGGTTCTGGTAACAAAAAAACATTTACAAAAAATAATTTATATAAAATTTCAAAATCACTTAAATCAGAACAAAATAAATTTAAAATTGATTTATGTGGTGGAGATACAACTTTTTCAAATAAACTAAGTTTCACAATCACTTCATTAGGATATTCGAATAAAATAATTTATCGTAATAAAGCTAAATTAAATGATGACATTTATGTTACTGGAAATTTGGGAGATAGTTATTTAGGTCTTAAAGTATTAAGTAATAAAGCTAAATTTAAAAATAAAGACAAATTATTTTTTTTAGATAAATATTACAAACCAGAGTTACCTTTAAATTTAACAAAATATTTATTAAAATTTGCAAACAGCTCTATAGATGTTTCAGATGGATTAATTGATGATTTGGCAAAAATGATTAATAGACAAAGTTTATCATTTCACTTGTTTGAAAATAAAATCCCTATTTCCAATAAATTGAGTAATTTAATTAAAAAACAAAGATTGAATAAAATTAATCTAATTTCTAATGGAGATGATTATCAGGTATTATTTACTGCAAATATTAATAAAGCTAGAATCATTCAAAAAGCTTCTAAAACAACTGGAATTAAAATAACTAAAATTGGTAAAATTGTATCTGGTAAAGATAGATCTTTGATATTCGATGAAAAAGGCAAGCAAATACGAGCTAAATCTAAAGGTTATATTCATCGGTTTTAGAAGTTAATCGTTGTCTTTTCTATCTTTTTTTGTATTGTGCGGGCTTAAAAATTTAACAACCAACAACTTAAGGTTAATATGAGCGTAACAGTCGAAACAATACTATTATACACAATTGGAGCTGGTTTATTATCTATCGTTTATGGATTTTTAACTGGTAAAAACATTCTTAATTCAAGTGCAGGAAATGCAAAAATGCAAGATATTGCATCTGCAATTCAAATTGGTGCAAAGGCATATTTAGCAAGACAATATAAAACTATTGCTATTGTTGGTGCTGTAGTTTTAGTGATTGTAAGTATTGCATTTAGTCCACTAGTAGGTCTTGGTTATTTGATAGGTGCTGCATTGTCAGGTATTGCGGGGTACGTAGGAATGTTAGTTTCTGTAGAAGCTAACGTAAGAACAGCAGAAGCATCTAGAAAAGGTTTAGCTCAAGGTCTTTCAGTTGCTTTTAAATCTGGTGCTGTAACTGGAATGTTGGTAGCTGGTTTAGCATTATTATCTATAGCAGTTTATTATTATATATTATTGAAATCTAATGTTGATGAAAGAGAAATTGTAAATGCTTTAGTTGCATTAGGTTTTGGTGCTTCTCTAATTTCTATCTTTGCAAGATTAGGTGGAGGAATTTTTACAAAAGGTGCTGATGTTGGTGCTGACTTAGTTGGAAAAGTTGAAGCTGGAATTCCAGAAGATGATCCTAGAAACCCTGCTGTGATAGCAGATAACGTTGGTGACAACGTAGGAGATTGTGCTGGCATGGCCGCTGATTTATTTGAAACTTATGCTGTTACAATTGTTGCAACAATGGTTTTATCCTCAATTTTCTTTGTTGGTGATCTAAATATGATGATTTATCCTTTATCGATTGGTGCTGCATGTTTGTTAACATCTATTGTTGGAACATTTTTTGTTAAACTTGGAAAAAGTAATAACGTTATGAATGCTTTGTATAAAGGATTTGTTGTTTCTGCAGTAGCATCTTTAGTAATTTTATGGCCAGTTACAGATCATGTAATTGGTTTTGCAAACGAATATACAGTAAATGATAAAACATTTAATGGAATGGATTTATATTATTGTGGTGTTATTGGACTTGTAATTACGGGATTATTGATTTGGATAACTGAATACTATACAGGAACAAGTTATAGACCGGTAAAATCTGTTGCTCTATCATCTACAACAGGTCACGGTACAAATGTTATTCAAGGTTTAGCTGTTTCTATGGAAGCAACTGCTATACCTGCGTTAATAATCGTTGCAGGTATTCTTATAACAAATTCTATTGCTGGACTCTTTGGTATTGCAATTGCTGTAACTACTATGCTTGCATTAGCTGGTATGGTCGTTGCACTAGACGCATACGGACCAGTTACTGATAATGCTGGTGGTATCGCTGAAATGTCTAATCTTGATAAAAAAGTTAGAAAAACAACTGATGCTTTAGATGCTGTTGGTAATACAACAAAAGCTGTTACAAAAGGTTATGCTATTGGTTCAGCTGGTTTAGGTGCATTAGTTTTATTTGCTGCTTACACTGAAGATATCAAACACTTTTCTAAAGAAGCAGGTTCTGCTTTGGAAGGGATAGTGGTTACTTTTGATTTATCTAACCCTTATGTAGTTGTTGGTTTATTAATTGGCGGAATGTTACCATATCTTTTTGGATCAATGGGTATGCAAGCTGTAGGTAGAGCAGGAGGAGCTGTTGTTGTAGAAGTAAGAAGACAATTTAAAAAGTTTCCAGGTATAATGAAAAGAAAACAAAAACCTGATTATGCTAAATTAGTAGATTTACTTACTGTTGCTGCAATTAAGGAAATGATTATACCATCATTGCTACCTGTTTTATCTCCTGTAGTTTTATACTTTATAATTCTATCAATTGGTGGACAAGTTGCTGCTTTAGCGGCTGTAGGTGCAATGCTGTTGGGAGTTATTATAACAGGATTATTTGTTGCTGTATCAATGACAGCAGGTGGAGGAGCTTGGGATAATGCTAAAAAATATATTGAAGATGGCAATCATGGAGGTAAAGGATCAGAGGCTCATAAAGCAGCTGTTACCGGAGATACAGTTGGAGATCCCTATAAAGACACTGCTGGTCCGGCAGTTAATCCAATGATTAAAATTACAAACATTGTAGCTTTATTGTTATTAGCTGTTATCGCTGGCTAATAGTTTTTCTTTGTTTGGCTCTCTGACCTAGAGGATCAGTAATTTTTTGTCTCATACTAGACATAAAATCATAAACAAATGAATTTTTTTTAAATTCATTTTCTGTTGTTGATTTTGCAATAGTAATTTTATGCATATCATCTTTGTTATAAAATTCTTTTTTTTTTAATAATCCATAACTATTTATTTCGAGAACTAAAATATTATTTTCTATAATTTTCATTTTACCTAGATTTTTTAATTTTGATTGAGTTTGTTTTCTTTCGATATATATCCATAAATCGTTATTAAATTTACTTTTTGTTGAAGGATTTCCTAAAATATTTATTATATCATTTTTATTACTTTCATTAACTTTCAAAAAGCTTTGTTTTTTTTCTAAAGATGGTACTCCATGATGTTTAATTACTGGTTTTATAGAACAATTTGTAACTATTAAAGAAATGAAAATAATATATAATAACTTATGCATGAACGAAAAATATTTGTATATTTATAACAATTTAATTCATTACACTAGAAATAAAGCTCTATACAATAATCTTAACAGAAATGATAGTTTTTCTGATCGTTTAACACTGTTTTTATTACATTTTTCTTTTTTTTTAAAAAACTTTAAAAATGAAGAAAATAAGAAAATTTTACAAGAAATTTATGACTTCAACTTTCGACAATTAGAGTTAAGTATTAGAGAAATTGGTTATGGCGATCAATCAATAAATAAAAAAATGAAAGATTACATAAATCTATTCCATTCAATGGTTTCGGAAATACATTTTTGGAATACGCTATCAAGAGAAGAAAAAATTAAAAAATTTTCATTATTTTTGAGTGATTTTCAAAATATTGATGAATTGCTTGATTATTTTGATGAATTTAACTCAAATTTATCAAAAAAAACTTTGAATTCTTATTTAAAAAGTGTAAGTAACCACTAATTATGGCAGTACCAAAGCGAAAACAGACACCTTCCAGAACTGGAATGAGAAGAGCACAAACAATGAAATTTTCAACTAAAAATATAGTTGAAGATAAAAAATCTGGAGAATACAGACTTTCTCATCATCTAGACCTTAAAACTGGAATGTACAAGGGAAGACAAGTTTTAGACCCAAAAGAATAGTATATACTATTCATATATAATAATGTCAGATTTGATTAAAATTGCAGTGGATGCAATGGGTGGCGATGGTTCACCAAAAAAAGTAATAGATGGAATTATTTTTAATCACAAAACAAATAAAAATAATTTTTTTAAAATTTTTGGTGATAAAAATAAAATAGATCCACTCATTAATGGAAAAATTTCCTCAAATTTTTTTGAAATAATCCATACTCAAAAAAAAATAGAAAGTACGGATAGCCCTTTAGAAGGAGCGAAAAGAGGTAAAGATTCAAGCATGTGGCTTGCTATTCAAAGTGTTAAAGATAAAGAGGCCGATATAGTTATATCAGCAGGAAATACTGGAGCATTATTAGTGATTTCGAAATTAAACTTAAAAATGATTGAAAATATAGATAAACCTGCTCTGTCAGCTTTATGGCCTAATAAAAAAGGTATGAGTGTTGTATTAGATTTAGGTGCAAACATAGAATGTAGTTCTAAGAATCTATTAGATTTTTCAATTATGGGTGCATCTTTATACACGTCACTCTATCCGAATGATAAACCTAATGTTGCGTTATTAAATATAGGTTCAGAAGAGCTAAAAGGTAATGAAACTATAAAAGAAACATATCAGTTGCTTAATGAAAAAAAATCAAAAAATTATAATTTTGCTGGTTATATAGAAGGAAATCATCTTATGGATGGTCAAGTTAATGTTATTGTCTCGGATGGCTTTACTGGAAATGTTGCTTTAAAAACTGCAGAAGGAACCGCCAATTTTATTACCAGTGAATTAAAGAGTGTTATGACAGGATCATTTTTAGGTAAAATTTCATCTTTACTGAATATTTCAAATTTAAATAAATTTAAAAAAAGACTAGATCCTAGATTGTATAATGGTGCTATTTTTATTGGATTAGACTCTCCAGTTGTTAAAAGTCACGGAGGAACTGATTACATTGGTTTTTCAAATTCTTTAGATGTTTGTAATAGAATAGTGAATGGTAATTTGATAGAAAAGATTAAACAAAATATTTAATATGAGAATAAATTTAACTAAAAAAGATTTAGTTAATGTAGTTTATATGCAGCTTGGTTTTTCAAAACAAATATCAGAAAATTTAATTGAAGATTTTTTATCAACAATTGTATCTAACATTAAAAATGAAAAAAAATTAAAATTATCTAAATTTGGTACTTTTTCTATCAGACAAAAAAAATCTAGGATTGGAAGAAACCCTAAAACTAAAGAAAAAAAAGTAATTTCAAGTAGAAATGTTGTATTGTTTAAACCATCAAAGGAATTTAAAGAATTTATTAATTTGAAAGACAATGGATAAATTAGATAGTGCATATAAGACTATTGGTGAAGTAACTAAAATATTAAATCTTAAATCAAATAATAAAGGAGCTTTACCTACTCATGTTATAAGGTTTTGGGAAACTCAATTTAAACAAATTAAACCAAAGATATTAAATTCAAATAGAAGATATTATGATGAGAAAACAATAAATCTTCTCAAAAAAGTTAAATTTTTACTTAAAGATCAAGGTATGACAATAAATGGTGTAAAAAAAATATTAGATAATGAAGTTTCTTTAAAGCTTGACGAAATTGCAGATAAATCTATAAGGACTGAAAATTTAAGAAATAAGTTATTAAAAATTTCTAATAAATTAAAAGAATTAAAAAATGGCAAAAAAAACGCACGTTAAAGTAAGAATGGTTCCTGAGGCGAAACCAGATAGCCCTTATTTCTATTATGTAAAAAAACCTGCTGGTGGTGAGAAAGCTAAAGTAAAACTTTCAGCAAAAAAATACAATCCAGATACAAGAAAACATGAAATGTTTGTGGAAAAGAAGCTTCCACCACATAGTAAATAATTACTTCTTTTTAAAGTTTCTCTTTTCGTAATCGATATAAGATAAAATCATATTTTTCCATATACGATTAGTAATTTTAGGATCAATCTTTAACCTCTTAGATTTTGAGTGAATTTTTTTAAGTATAAAATTGATACGCTTTTTATCTACTATTTCTTTTTTAAATTCCTTAAGTTTTAAAACTTCTTTCACAAGATTTGTTCTATATTTTATTAAGGATAACAACTTATTATCTAACTTATCTAATTTAGATCTTATTATTTCCAATTTTTTTTTGTTTTTAGGCGACATTTAATTTATTGGTTTAATTAATAATTATTATATTTATCTAATCATGTACAGTCAGAATTATTCTTTAAATTCTCAATTAAAAATATGGATGATCACTTTATTATTAATGATCGTGCTTATAATTTTAGTAGGGGGCCTAACCAGATTAACTGACTCTGGTCTATCTATTACTACTTGGGAGCTTTTTGTTGGTACATTGCCTCCTTTAACAAGTGATAAATGGATAGAATATTTTGATCTTTATAAAACAATACCTGAATTTAAAGAGCAAAATTTCAATATGACTTTAAATGAATTTAAAATAATTTTTTGGTGGGAATGGGCACATCGTCAATTGGGGAGATTAATTGGTTTAACTGTTCTTTTGCCAATGATTTATTTTACAATTAAAAATGGTGTTTGGATTTTAAGAGAATATTCAATTATTTTTCTCTTGGTGTGTTTTCAAGGATTTATTGGATGGTACATGGTTTCAAGTGGTTTAGTTGATAGAGTTGATGTTAGTCATTATAGATTATCACTACATTTATTTATTGCTTTTATTATTTTATCTTTAGTTTTCTGGAAGTTTTTAAAACTAACAAATATAAAAATTAATCAAACTAATATTAAATTAAACTTAATTAAAATCTTTCTTTTATTATTATTTTTACAATTAATAATAGGAGCATTTGTCTCTGGTATGGATGCAGGAAAAATTTATAATACATGGCCTTTAATGGGTTCATCATACTTTCCTGATGACAGTATGATCAGTGATTTTTTTAGTCTGACAGTATTTGATGATCAATCACTTGTTCAATTTATTCATAGGAATTTAGCTTATTTAATTGTCATAATATATTTTTATATGCTTTATTTTGTTTTAAAAAATAGAAATATGAATTTGAGAATTCCAATTTTTATTATTGGAATTAGTTTATTTTTTCAAATTTTTTTAGGAGTTGTTACTATTTTATCTGGAGTAAAAATGCTCTATGCATCTCTACACCAGATAAATTCTATTTTAATAATACTTTCAACTTTATATTTTCTTTATATTGTAAAATATAAAAAAACTATTTATTAGTTTCTATTTGTAGACATTAAAACCTCAAATCAGCTTACAGCTTTTAAATTACCCTTTGAGGATTTATTTAATGCTTGATCCAGATCCTCAATTATATCATCAATGTGTTCAATACCTATACAAAGTCTTACATAACTTTGTGTAACGCCTGATGCAGCTAGTTCTTTCTCATTTAATTGACTATGAGTTGTACTTGCTGGGTGAATTGCTAAACTTCTAGCATCACCAATATTAGCAACATGATAGAACATCTTTAAAGACTCGATAAATTTTTTACCAGCCTCAATTCCACCTTTAAGTTCGATACCAATCATTGGTCCATTCCCACCTTTAAGATATTTATTTGCTCTATCAGCAATAGGTTTATCGTGTTCAGTAGAATAAATAACTTTTGTAACTTCTTTATGCTTTTTTAGGAAATCAACTACATATTCAGCATTAGCGCAATGTTGTCTCATTCTTAAAGCAACTGTTTCAAGTCCTTGAATTATTGCAAAAGCATTATCTGGAGCTAGAGCTGATCCTAAGTCTCTCAATAAACAAACTCTTGCTCTAACAGCAAAGGGAACATTAGCACCAGTTAATTCTGGTACAGCTTTTCCCCAAATAACACCACCATAACTTGCATCCGGTTCGTTAAATAATGGTTGTCTCTTTGGATCTGCGGTCCAATCAAAGTTACCACTATCAACGATACTACCCGCTACAGCTGTCCCATGACCACCTATATATTTTGTGAGTGAATGTATTACCACAGCAGCTCCATGTTCTATTGGTTTACAAATCACAGGTGATGCAGTGTTATCCATTATTAATGGTATATTATATTTCCTTCCAATATCAGAAACTTCCTTAATTGGAAAAACTCTTAAATATGGATTGGGTAGAGTTTCACCATAAAAAGCTCTAGTTTTGTCATCTATTAACTTCTCAAAATTTTCAGGATTACTTGGGTCTGCATATCTTATTTCTATACCAAGCTTACTAAGTGTATGTGTGAATAAAGATACCGTTCCACCATAAAGGTCGGTTGAACTAACTATATTGTCTCCTGCTTGAGCAACATTAAGTATAGCAAACGTTGATGCAGTTTGCCCTGATGATACAGTTAAACACGCCAATCCTCCCTCAAGTGCAGCTACTCTTTTTTCCAATACATCATTGGTTGGGTTCATTATACGAGTATAGATGTTACCAAATTCTTTAAGAGCAAAAAGGTTAGCAGCGTGCTCTGTGTTGTTAAATTGGTATGATGTCGTTCTATAAATTGGAACAGCTACAGCGTTTGTAGCTGGATCACTCCTATAGTCACCACCATGTATAGCTATGGTTTCAGGGTTATTTCTTTTTTTAGTCATTTTACTCCTTTTTTAGTGCTTCAACATTATGTTAGGCGCACAATACAGTTCAAATGCCTACCGATTTTATTAATTTTATGAAATTTCCTTTTTAGCAGTTATAAGCCCGCAATAGGATCAAATCGGCAAGTAATTACTAACATATAAGCTACATAATTCAAGCTAAATATAAAAATTGACTTTGTAATTATTAATAGTATTAATCCTCGCACAATGACAAAATTTACTAAAAAAGACCAAGTAACTTCATCTTGGTATGAAATAGACGCGAAGAATGCAGTAGTTGGAAGATTAGCAACTGTAGTATCTAATATTATTAGAGGAAAAAATAAAACAACATATACACCTCATATGGATGACGGTGATTTTGTTGTTGTTAAAAATATTGAACAAGCAAAATTTACTGGAAAAAAATTTCAAGATAAAAAATATTACAGACACACTGGTCATCCAGGTGGAATTAAAGTTACAACACCTGAGAAACTTCATGAAAAAAAACCTGGAGAAACTTTAAAAATGGCTGTTAAAAGAATGTTACCAGGTGGAGTACTGGGCAGAAAACAATTAACAAAATTAAAAATATATGCAGGTAGTGAGCATCCACATTCTGCACAAAATCCGACTGTAATAGAGTTAGATAAATTAAATAGTAAAAATTTAGCTAGAAACTAAGATGGAAAATACTCAATCAGCACCAAAATCTCCAAAATTAAAATTAGATTTTAAAGATAGTAAATACGCTACTGGCAGAAGAAAAACATCAATTGCAAAAGTTTGGTTAAAAAAAGGTTCTGGTAAAATTTACGTAAATGGTAAATTATTTAGTGATTATTTTGCTGACGAAACTCATAAAATGCAAATTACAAGACCTTTTGAAATTATTAATCAGGCCACTGATTACGATGTAAGATGCAGTGTAAAAGGAGGAGGACCTACTGGCCAAGCAGGGGCTATGGTTCATGGAATCTCAAAAGCTTTAGTATTATTTGATGAAAATCTAAAAGCCACATTAAAAACAGAGAAACTTACTACCAGAGACTCAAGAGCAGTTGAAAGAAAAAAACCTGGTAGAAGAAAAGCTAGAAGAAGCTTCCAATTCTCTAAAAGATAATTTTTTTTTAAATTTTAACTGTTATAATAAAAAATGCCTAAGCTTAATGCATTAGTTGCTGGATCAACTGGATATATTGGTGTTCAATTAATTAAATTATTAGTTAAACACAAATATATTAATATCAAATATCTTTGTGGAAATTCCTCTGTTGGTAAAAATGTTAAATCTTATGATAAATCTTTATCTAAATACAAATTACCAAAAATTTTGAAATTTAATAAAAAATTATTAAAAGATGTTCAGGTTATTTTTACAGCACTTCCAAATGGGGAAGCTCAGGATATATCTAAACATTTAAGTAAAAATCATACGCTGATCGATCTTGCTGCAGATTTTAGATTAGCTAAAGCTTCTGATTATTTAAAATGGTACAAACAAAAACATCGTGCAACTAATATGATAAAGAGAAGTATCTATTTACTTCCTGAAATAAACAGAAAAGAGATAAAAAAATATAACATTATTTCATGTCCTGGTTGTTACCCAACTTCTATTCTGTTGCCTTTGATACCTTTGCTAAAGAAAAATTTAATTAAATTTAATAGCATCATAATAGATTCAAAATCTGGGTACTCAGGTGCCGGTAGAGGGGTTCATAAAAAATATAAAGATAAAAATCTATACGATTCTTTAAGCGCATATGGAGTTGGTTTCCATCGCCATAATTCAGAAATAGATCAAATGTTAAGAAAATTTACTAAGAAAAAATTTCAGTTTAGTTTTACTCCTCATTTATCACCTATGTTCAGAGGCATTCTAAGCACTATATATGTTGATTTAGAAAATAATATTTCACAAACAAATGTATTAAAAACATTAATTGGTTTTTATAAAAATGAAAGTTTTATAAAAATATTAAAGTCTGGCACATTGTTAAGCACTAATGACGTAATAAATACTAACAATTGCTATATTTCAGTTTGTAAATCTAAATATAGTAATAAAATAATCATTCTATCCGCTATTGATAATTTGATTAAGGGCGGGGCAGGTCAAGCTGTACAAAATTTAAATAATAAATTTAATTTTCCTGAAAAGACTGGATTAAAATGAGAAAATTTATAATAATTTTTTTTTCATTAATATTAGCCAATTGTTCCTTAAACAAAGATTCCCAATATTGGACAGAAAATTCTATTGAAAATAAAAATAATCAAAAAAAATTTAATCAAATATTAAAAAAGGCTGACGATATAACGTCAATGACATTAGAGGAGTATAAGATTTATATAGATGACTATACAAAAAAAAGTAAATATCCAGATATAAGTAAATGAGTAAATTAATTAATATTGCAGTAGTAGGACTTGGTCAGGTTGGCAATTACTTGCTAAACGAACTAAATACAAAAAAGAAAGATATTGAACTTAAAACAGGTAAGAAAATAAATGTAGTGGCTGTATCTGCAAGAAGTATTAATAAAAAAAGAAAATTTAAAGTTAATAAAAAAATATTTTACAAAAATCCTTTAGAAATTTTTAAAAAAAAAAACATTGATATATTGTTTGAAGCTATAGGTTTATCAGATGGAATTTCTAAAAAAGTTGTAGAAACTGCTTTAAAAAGTAAAATCCATGTTATTACACCTAATAAAGCATTAATATCGAAACACGGTAATGAGTTAGCAAAACTTGCGGAAAAAAATAAAGTTAATTTGGAATTTGAAGCATCAGTTGCTGGAGGAATCCCGATATTAAGATCTATTAAAGAAGGATTAGCAACAAATAAAATATCAAAGGTTTATGGAATTCTGAACGGTACATCAAATTATATTTTATCTGAAATGGAAAATTCAAATGAAAATTTTGCTGACGTTTTAAAAAAAGCACAGATACTTGGTTATGCTGAACCTGGTAATCCCAAATTAGACTTAAATGGTTTTGATGCATTTGCAAAAGTAAGAATTTTGTCTGCTTTAGCCTTTAACAGTAAAATTTCAAAACATAAATGTTTAATGGAAGGAATAGAAAAAATTGAATTAAAAGATATTAAAATTGCAAATCAATTGGATTTAAGAATAAAGCTACTGGGAATTTCTGAGTTAAAGAATAATCATCTTTTTGAAACCGTTCATCCATGTTTGGTTAGTAAAAAATCTTATATTGGCAATGTTAACGGTGTAATGAATGCAGTAATTCTGCAAGGTAAACCTGTTGGAGAAAGTGTGTTGCAAGGGGAGGGAGCTGGACCAGGTCCTACTTCTTCATCATTACTTTCTGATTTATTATCAATTTTGCGTGGAAATATAAAAAAACCTTTTGGTGTTAGTGTTTCTAAGCTTAAATCTTTAAAGCCATATAATGTAAACAATTATATAAATTCATTATATTTAAGATTTGAAGTAAAAGATAAGCCTGGTGTATTATCCGAAATAACTAATCGTTTAGCTAAATACAAAATTTCAGTTAAAAGGCTAATCCAGACACCTGATAAGAAAAACAATAAAGCAACAATAGTTATTATAACTCATAAAACAACTGAAAATAATATTCATAATTGCTTGTCTATTTTTAAAAAAAATAAAAATATTTTAAAAACACCAACATTAATTAGATTGCTTGGTTAATGGAAATTTATTTAAAACTTTTTGAAGTTTTATTTCCAGTATTCCTAATAGTAGGTCTTGGATATCATTTGGGTAAAAAAAATCCTGATTTTGATACATCATTTATAACTACATACGCTGGTAATTTTGGAACTCCAGCTCTCGTTATTTTTGCTATTACAGCAGGTGGAGTAACTTTTGAGTTATTTAGTGAATATTTTGGTTACGCTATTATCTTGTTAACATTATTTGGGATTGTAGGTTTAATTTTTCTCGTTCTTATGAAGAAAGATTATATTCGTGAATTACCAACTTTTATTTTACCAAATACTGGAAATATGGGTATTCCGATTTGTTTATTTGCTTATGGTGAATTAGGAATGGGTATAGCAGCTGCAATTTCATCTTTAATTGTTTTACTCCACTTTACTTTAAATATTTTTTTAGCAAAACGAGCCTTTGATTTTAAAACAATATTAAAAAGTCCATCATTTTATGCAATTTTAATCACAGTACTCTTTTTATATTTTGAAATTCCATTTCCTCAATTTGTATTAAATACTGTAATGCTTTTAGCTTATGGAATGATTGTAATGATTCTTATGTCTCTAGGTGTTGCTCTTACACAAATGAAAGTATTTTCTTTTAAAGATGCAATAATAACTTCTTTTGGAAGAGTAATATTAGGTCCTCTTATAGGATTTGCTGTTATAAAATTTTTTAATTTATCTGGTATACCAGCCGGTGTTCTATTAATTCAGTCTTGTATGCCTAGTGCAATTTTGTGTTACTTGATCGCGCACATGTATTCTCCTAAAGAAATTGTAGATAATATATCTAGCACAATTGTAGTATCTACAATCATGTCCTTATTCACTATTCCGATCACATTATTCTTTGCTTTAAAATACTTCTATTAAGAGATATCCTTCTTTTATGAAGGCTATAATTTTAAATGCATCTGCTTGGATGATTGTTCCTGTAATGGATGCTTTTGCTAAGTATTTAAGCTCATCTATGGATGTTTTGCAGATAACGTGGGCAAGATATTTTTTTACTGTAGTCTTTACATTATCACTAATGCTTATCTTTTATAGGCATTCATTGGTTTGGACGAAAAAACCAGCCCTTCAATTAATTAGAGGATTAATTTTTGTTTTTTCAACTTATTTGTTCTTTTATGCAATATCGGAAATTTCACTTCCTAAAGCCTTAACCTTAGCTTTTGTTGCTCCAATTTGTGTTACAGCCTTATCTCCATTTTTTTTAAATGAGAAAGTAGGGGTGAAGAGGTGGACTGCTGTATCATTAGGTTTTATTGGAACTTTAATTGTAATTAGACCTGGTTTTATTGAGCTTAACTTGGCTACTATGGCTGCTTTAGGTAATGGAATTTGCTATGGATTTTATCTTATTATAACTAGGAAGCTCAGCACCTCTGACAATCCTCTTTTAACTCTTTTACTATCTGGTTTGATAGGAACTATCATAATTAGCCTATTTATGCCCTCAGTTTGGGTTAATCCTACGTCAAATCAGTGGATTTTGATGGCTTTAATCGGCTTAATAGCCTCTGTAGCGCACCTTTTCCTCATATTATCACTTAAATACGCAGATGCCTCTAAACTAGCTCCTTTGGGCTACACAGAGATCATTACAAATATACTGATTAGTTACTATTTCTTTCATGAGTTACCTGACAATTGGACTTATTTAGGTTTGTTTATTATTGTTCTTAGCGGTTTATATATTTCTAGAAGAGAATATTTGCTTACTCGTTCTAACTAATAGTAAATAAATATTTACTAATATATAATTTATTACATTAATATAAGCATATAAAGCATTGTAATTATTATATAAATTATAAATATTAATAAAGATGAATTAAAATAAATCATTCAGTTTATGAAAGAAAATTACAATTAATAGATACTGTTTTAAATAAATAAAGGCAAAAATGGCAAGATTTTTAGAAAATAAAGTACTATGCCTAAAAGTGTTTAATACCAATGATTTTTTAGGTTAATTATACACAAAATGCAAAATTCTTATAAACTAAGTGGGCAGGGGGAACAAAAATTCATAAAAAATTATTTGAAATTACACGTTAAAATAAGCCTTGTAATCATTGAAAAGTAGAGCAATGCAGTAATAGAATATGTGTTTTAAAGGGCCATAGAGGTGCTTTATTTTGTTATATCTCGATATATAGTACAACTGAAGGATGAATAACACTATTCATACTAAAATACACTTAAATATTGAAAAAACATTGATTTTACTAGTGTTTTTGACCATAAAATATGCCAAAAAATCTACTAAATATCAACTTTTTCATATCTCAATAAACGCAGCTTTGTCTTAATTCCACCTCTCCCCGAGTATCCACCAAGGTTTCCATCGGACCGAATTACTCTATGACATGGTATTTTGGGAGCATAGGGGTTTTTTCCACATGCATTAGCTACAGCACGCGCTGATTTAGGGCTTTTTATAGCTATTGCTACCTGTTTATAGGTTTTAACAGTGCCTTTTGGTATAGTTTTAAGGTAATTCCAGACTTTTAATTGAAATTTAGTACCTTTCATCAAAAAAAATTTAAAATAATGAAGCAGACTATAAAGAAAACAGTTAAAATTGAAAGATAAATAGTTTCCAGAGTTTTTCCAGATTTTTTATAATTAATAAAGCTTAATATTGCAAAACCAAAAGATGTTATTAAGAAATATATCGGTTCAATTACTCCATCTATGCCCATTTTTAAATAATATTTCATACTTATTGTTCTCACAATGTAATTAATTGTCCCTTAAATTAATAAATTATTTTATTTGACATTATAAAAAACTTGATATATTACTATTGATAATTAATTGTTATCAATAGTAATTATATGAGTGAACTAACAACAGACCTAAAATCTTTGCATGAAGCAACATTAAATAACCTCAAAAGTTCTAAAGCAAATAACACGTTAAGAGCTTACAAATCAGACTTTAAAGATTTTGGAGCATTTTGCGTAAAACATGGTTTAAATTCATTACCAACTGAACCAAAAATTGTTTCATTGTATCTAACCCATCTCTCTAAAAATTCAAAAATAAGTACACTTAGAAGAAGACTCGTATCTATTAGTATGGTTCATAAGTTAAAAGGTCATTATTTAGATACAAAACATCCAATCATTGTTGAAAATTTAATGGGAATAAAAAGAGTTAAAGGTAGTATTCAGAAAGGTAAAAAACCATTATTAATCAATCATTTAAAATTAATAATTAATGCAATAAATGATCAAAAAATTGAAGAACTTAAGAAGTTAAGAGATAAAACAATAATATTAATTGGCTTTGGAGGTGGCTTTAGAAGAACTGAACTTATTTCAATTGATTATGAAGATTTAGAATTTGTTCCTGAGGGCCTTAAAATTACGATCAGAAGATCAAAAACAGATCAATTTGGTGAAGGAATGATAAAAGGACTGCCCTACTTTTCAAATGAAATATATTGTCCAATAGTTAGTCTTAAAAAATGGCTAGAAAATTCTAAAATTAAATCTGGACCTATCTTTAGAAGATTTACTAAAGGATCAACTTTAACAGATAAAAGATTAAGTGACCAATCTGTGGTTTTGTTGATAAAAGAGTATTTAAATTTAGCAGGAATAGAAAATAATAATTTTGCAGGTCATAGCTTAAGATCAGGTTTTGCAACTGTGGCTGCTGAGTCTGGAGCTGATGAAAGAAGTATAATGGCTATGACAGGTCACAAAACAACGCAAATGGTACGAAGGTATATTAAAGAAGCAAATTTATTCAAAAATAACGCTTTAAATAAAGTTAAGTTTTAAAATATCATTAGATACTTTTTTTATATCATCCCTATGGATTGTTTTAATATTTTTCATATGACCTATCCAGAAATTTGTAGAATCTACCCTATCTTTTTGAATTAGAGATATAGTTCTCTTATTAAAAGAATTAGATACATGGCTTATAGCTCCTTCACAACAAATTAAAATATTGCAGTTCTTAACTATATTTTCTAATTCTCTGAAAGAAGATTTTTCTATAAAAGTTATAGTTTTACTTTTAACTCTGATTTTAAAATTTTTGGAATTTTTAAAATATTGATTTTTAAAATTCTCAATGGTTTCTACTTTTTTAAAACCTTGAGTAATAACAACATTAGTTTTAAATTTTTTTATTAAAATCTTTAAAAATAAATAAATATTTTTTGACTCAAGGTTCATATAATCAAAATCGCTAAAATAATAGCCCTCAAACCATTTTTCATCTAAATGCAAATGTATATAGGGTTTAGGAAATTTAAATTTGTCTTTAATAAAATTATATTTTTTATAATAGTTAATAGATTGAGGAGTTTTTATATCAAGATAATTTAGTAAAACTTGGAAATTTTTAAACTGAATATTAGTCTCTGAATTTTTAAAATATTTATTATAAAACAATTGTATTAGCATTTTTGGATAAAAATCTTTCAGTAAGCACACTTTAATTCTGGAGCTTATGAAAATACCACTTAAAAATGATCTTCTTTTACCATCTAAAACAATTAAATAATCGTATTTTTTTTTTCTTAATTGAATAATTAGATTAAAGTAGTCTAGTAATTTATTTCCAGTTTTATCAAATATGTAAATTTTGTTTATGTATTTAAAATGTTTAATATATTCAGCATTATACTTTGAGGCAACTATATCAATTTGATTTTTTATTGATATTTCTGAAATAGAATTAGTAACAACCTGAGATGTAATAAAGTCACCTATTCTATCAGTTCTAAATATTAAAAACTTAGCCATTATGCCAAACTTGTTTGTTTTTAATTTTTTCACCTAAAGTTTTTTTGACCATATATTCAGCTATTATTTTATTATTAAATATTCTATGAGCCTTTTTATAACCATTATAAGCAATCTTTTTTCTAAGATTATTATTTTTTTTATAAAATAATAATTTTGAATTCAATTCATCGGAATTTTCAAAAAAAATCATTTCATTTTTATTAAAAAAATCTTGATAATTGTAATCCTTGTGTTCAAAAGTAAGTATTCCATTGCCCATAAGAGTAGCCATTCTTTCGCTAGAATAATATTTTATTGGTTTGCCTCTTGTAATATTTACTCCCATATTGCATTTAGAAATTTCATCAAAATAATTTGCACCCCATACAGGATTTTTGGTATAACCAAAAAAATTATTTTTTGTTTTATTTGTTATTTTTTTTATAAATTTTACCCTAGGATCTGTATAATTTTTTTTTAATACACCTCTATGGACTCCATGACTAATTGCAATAAAAACATCATACTCATTATCATTTAAATAATTTTTACAAACATCAATAGATGGATCAACTGCATTAGGAATAAAAAAACAATTTTTATCAATAAAACTAATTTTTGACGGTGAGGTTGTTAAAAAATTTGCATCGGCAAATTGATATTTTAGATGAAATCTTTCTTTATTTTTTTCATAATCTGGTCCTTGTCTTACCAATGGGTCAATAAACCATTGTGCTATTTTTAAATATTTAAATTTTTCTTTTATTCTAAGTAAATCAATATAGTCTAATCTATCAACATGACCAAAAAAAATTATATCAGGTCTAAAATTATTTATATTTTCAATAATTTTAAAAAATAAATGTTTTTTTGAACCTAAATCAAACAAATTTTTTTTTTCTGAAGTAATATCCCTATCGCTTATGTGGAGTACTGAATAATTATTTAAAATAAATCCATTATTTATTTTTTTTGTTGTGGAATAATATAATCTTCCATTGTGTCTGAAATGTAAATCTGAAACATGTAGAATTTTAGGAGGTTTCATTTAATTTAAAATAATTATCTTTAATTAGTTTCCTTTTTTTATAATTTTTTTTCAATTTATATTCTTCCTTCATTGCAATTGATTTTGTAGTGTAACGTTTACTATATATCATTATCCATTTTTTTCCCTTTGTAAATTTTGCACCCTTAGAAGAATTATGTAATTTTAATCTTTTTTTTAGATCTTTGGTATAACCTACATATGAGATTTTTTTTTTATTTAAACAAATTAATAAATAAACAAAAAATGACATTATTTTTTTGGCGGTCCCTAGGGGAATCGAACCCCTCTTTCGAGGATGAAAACCACGTGTCCTAACCGATAGACGAAGGGACCGAATTGCTGCTTTTTATTGTAAAATCAACAATTAATCAAGCATATCATTATAAATTTTGTTTTAGTTTTATTACCTTTTTAAGACCTGACGATTTATGAGTCACTAATGTCTCTGAATAGAAATCATTACCTTGAATTTCAATACCAGCAACCAAATCACCAGAGGTAATTCCTGTCGCACAAAAAATAGAATCACCTTTAATAATTTCATTTAATTCATATTTTTTTGTTAAATCATTAATTCCCATTTTTTTAGCTCTTGCTCTATCCTTTTCTGTTTTAAACAAAAATCTACCTTGAAAATTACAATTAAATGAATCCAAAGCTGATGCAGCAAGCACACCTTCTGGTCCACCGCCAATACCTAAAAAAATATCAACATTATATTTTTCATCTGTCACTAACAATGCTCCTGACACATCTCCATCTGTTATTAATTTCAAATTAACTTTTAATTTTTTTAGTTCTTGAATTATCTCATTGTGTCTTGGTCTATCAAGAATACATGCTGTTAATTCTTCTGGATTCTTATTTAGATAATCACTTAAGTTGGAAATATTTTGTTTTACTGTATAATCTAAATCAATAACATTTTTTTCAGTTATTTTAGTTGATATTTTTTCCATATAAGTTTCTGGAGCATTAAATAAACTATTTTTTTCTGCAACAGCTATTACAGATAAAGCCCCAGGTAAATTGTTTGCTGCAAAATTTGTTCCTTCTAATGGATCTACAGCTATATCAAATTCAGGTCCATTATTAGTACCAAGTTTTTCTCCAATATATAGCATTGGAGCTTCATCCAATTCACCTTCTCCTATTACTATCTGACCTTTCATTTCTAAGTTGTTTAATTTAGATCTCATAGAGTCAACAGCTGCTTTATCAGCTGCAATTTTATCTTTTTTTCCCACCAAATATGATGATGCTAATGCTGCTTTAGAAGTTATGTTAACAAATTTGTCTATAAAATTTTTATCTATAGTCATTAAGCTTTTTCATCTATTAATTCTTCTTGATTAATTTTAGACTCAAATTCTCTTAATCGTTTATAAACACTAGCAAGTTCAATTATAGTTGGCCATGCTTTCAATATATATTGCATAGAGCCCTCTACTCTACCAAAGGCTCTTATTATTTGCTGCATAACTCCAAGAGTTACTGCTCCAGCAACTATGGCAGGTGCTAAAAAAACATATGCTGACAAAACATTTGCCTGCAAATATGCTATTCTTCCGATATTAAAATACAAATATCTAATATAACTTAAAAAATGTATACTTCTAACTCCATCAAATAATTCTTCTATTGTTTTTGGTCTTATAGTTCCGTCATCTTCTGCAATTACAAGTATTTTCCTATAGGCTGCTTCTTTTTTTTGTAGATCGTATTCAACACCTACTAATCTTAAAATTAAACCAAGTATAATTAAAAATATTGTCCCTCCAACTGACCAAATCAAAGCTCCAACTATTAAACCGTAATCCCAATCACCAAAAAAGAATATTGGTATTCCTATGCTTAATCCGAATAAGATAGGCATAAACTCAACAAGTATCATTACAGCTTCAATTAGACTCGTACCTAGTGATTCCATTATTCTCGAAAACTTGATGGTATCTTCTTGAACTCTTTGTGCTGCACCTTCAATTTTTCGAGCTTTATCATAAACACTATGATACCACTCAACCATAGCTGTTCTCCATCTAAACAAATAATGTGAAGTAAAAAAACTTACTATTACAGCTACACCAACATACATAGCAGCCAAAGTTATAAATGATATTAAGCTTGCCCAGTACTCTTCTATAGTGATTGAGTTTGGAGCTCCAAGTGCTTTTTGAATCATGTCATAAAATTCACCGAACCATTCATTTATTTTTACATCAATTTTAACTTGAATCCAAAGTGAGGATAAAATTATAGCTGAACCGATCCATGACCATAGAAACCAACTTTTTTGAGTGAAAAATCTAAACATTAATTATTTTAAAAAATTATCTGCGTATGATTTCTTCACAGTTTTTCTTTTTCTTGGTTCAATTAACTCAAAATCAATTTTTTTCTTTTTTGCGTAATTGATTGCTAGTTCCTTTGATGAAAATTCTAATTTTAGTTCTGTATAAGTATCAGATGAACTTTCCCAACCCATCAAAGGGTTTTTTGTTGGATCTTTTGTTTTAAATTCTAAAATCCATTTATCATTTTTTGCTAATCCTGATTGCATAGGATTTTTATTTGGAATGTAAATAATAGCTTTTTTCATAAACGATGGTCGGAGTGGCAGGATTCGAACCTGCGACCCTCTGGTCCCAAACCAGATGCGCTACCAGGCTGCGCTACACTCCGATCCGAGTACTAATACAGCAGTTATTGATAATTTCAATGTATAAAGATATCAAAATTAAAAGAAATTTGAATAAAATCTGGTATATAACGAAGCATGATAATAACTTGCCCAAATTGTAACAAGCAATTCAAAATTGATAATTCATTAATACCATATGAAGGTAGAGATTTGCAATGTGGATCATGTAATCATATTTGGTTTTATAAGATCCAAGAAATAAATAATGAAGTGCTAGAGTTAAAACAGGAAATTATCAGTGAAGACATTAAAACAAAAGCTGAAAATAAAGAGGATAAAATAGAAGAGAAACAACAACAAGAAGAAATAATTAAAACTGAAATAAATAATAAAAAAAAAGAAAAAAATTCAGAAAAACAAAAAAATACAACTACACTTAAAAAAATAGAAAATAAGGGAAGTAAGTTTTTTTCTTATTTAATAGTATTTATTATATCTTTTGTAGCATTAATTATCTTGCTAGATACTCTAAAAACTCCACTAATTAATGTTTTTCCAGGATTAGAAATTATACTATTTAACCTTTTTGAAACATTGCAAGATATAAAACTATTTATTATAGACCTATTCTAATTTTTTATGATTAATTACATATCTAAACCTTTTAGATGGTTCTTTAAATTAGAGGCCGCAAGTGGTCTTGTACTTTTATTTGCTGCAATAATTGCATTATTTATAAGCAACTCTGGTCTAGCAGAGTTATATTTTGCTACTCTAAATAAATATTTATTCATAGGAATTAATAATTTTGGATTAAAATTATCAGTTTTGCATTGGATCAATGATGCCTTGATGGCAATTTTCTTTTTTTTCGTCACCTTAGAAATAAAAAGAGAATTTTTGCAAGGCGAGCTTTCAAATATTAAACAAGCTTTATTGCCTATAATAGCTGCTGTGGGAGGAATGTTAGTACCTGCATTATTTTATGTTTTCATAAATTTTGGTGATAGTGAAACATTAAATGGGTGGGCAATTCCATCGGCTACTGATATCGCTTTTTCTTTAGGAGTTTTATCTTTGTTAGGTAAAAGAGTTCCTTTGTCTTTAAAAGTATTCTTAACTGCATTAGCTATAATTGACGATTTAGGAGCAATAGTAATTATTGCCCTATTCTACTCTGGAGATTTGAGTATTAAGTATTTAACCTTAATGTTGTTGGCTTTTATTGTTTTGTTATTAATTAACAAATTTAAAGTTAAAAAGTTTCTACCTTACTTGGTTGTCGGTCTTTTCCTATGGGATTTTACTCATAACTCAGGAATACACGCTACTATTGCTGGAGTTTTGTTGGCTATGACAATTCCTCATAGAAAAAAAGAAAAAGATTTTTCTTTATTAATAAAAATTGAACATGCAATTAGTCCATATGTTGCTTTTGGAATAATGCCTTTGTTTGCGTTTGCAAATGCAGGAGTGTCTTTGGAAGGTTTATCATTCGCTTCGCTACTAGATAAAGTTCCCCTGGGTATTGTGCTGGGATTGTTTCTTGGTAAACAACTTGGTGTATTTATATTTTCTTATGTATCTATAAAATTAAAAGTAGCTCAAATGCCTAACGACACAAGTTGGTATAATTTTTATGGTGTAGGAGTTCTTACTGGAATTGGCTTCACAATGAGTTTATTTGTTGGAAACTTAGCTTTTGTTGAAAATATGCAATATATGGATGGTGTAAAAATAGGTGTTTTAACTGGATCGTTATTGTCAACTTTATTTGGTTATTTTTTAATATTACTTACACCAAATAAACCAAATAAATGAGAAAAATAATATTTCTATTATCTATAGTTATGATTTTTTTCAAAACTACAGCTACCGCAAACTACGAAAAAAAAATTTATGATTTCAGTATAGAAAGCATAACTGGTGAGACAATCAATTTTAAAGATTACAAAAACAAAGTTGTTTTAGTTGTAAATACGGCAAGTTATTGTGGATTTACAAAACAATATGATGAATTACAAGAATTGTGGGACTTATATAAAAATAAAGGTTTGATTGTACTTGGTGTTCCATCTAATTCATTTAATCAAGAAAAAAATAATAATGCAGACATTAAAGAATTTTGTGAAGTTAATTTTAATATTAACTTTCCTCTGACAACATTAACTGAGGTTAAAGGTAAAAACGCTCATGAACTTTTTAAATGGGCGAAAGAAAATCATGGTAAATCAGCTGAACCTAAATGGAATTTTCATAAAATTTTAATTAATAAAGAAGGCAAGGTTCAAGATACATTTGCATCATTTACAAAACCAACTTCAAAAAAAATAATTAAAGCTATAGAAAATATCTTATAAATTTATTGTCAATCCATCATGTGCTGGAATAACATTTTTAGGTAACATTTTTTTTAGAACTTTATAGTCTAATACTGGTGATAAATTTGTTAAAACAGCTTTTTTTGGTTTGAATTGTTTTATTAAAGCTAGTGAAGTTTCTAAGTTCAAATGTGATGGATGAAAATTGTACCATAGACAGTCTATAATCAAGTATTTGAGTTTTTTAAAATATTTAAAATCTTTATAATAAATTTTATTAACATCACTAATATAAGCTAATTTATTATTAATAATAAAACAATTTGATTTAATTTTTCCATGCTGAACGCTTACAGATTTAATAGTAATTTTTTTTTTATTATTTATAGCAAAAATATTTTTTGGTAATTTATTAAGTTTTAATGTAGCAGGATATTCATTCGAATAACTTTTAAAAAGATATGAAAAGTCGTTTTTTAAATACTTGTAAGTTGGTTTATCAGCATAAACTTCAAGTTGTTTTTTACTGTTTATAAAAAATGATCTCAAATCATTTATTCCATGTGTTTGATCGGCATGCAAATGTGAATAAAGAACTTTATTAATTTTTTTTACTTTATGTCTTAATAACTGTTGACGTAAATCAGGGGATGTATCAATTAATATGTTTTCTTCTGATGTTTGCAGTAAAGCTGAGCATCTTGTTCTATAATTTTTTTTATTATTAGGATCACAATTTCCAAAGAAACCATCTGGCCTTGGCACACCCATTGAACTACCACAGCCTAAAATAATAAATTTCATTATTTTCAATTAAAAAATAACTTATTAAAGTTATCTGTAGTTTTTTTTATAAGATCTTCTTTGGATATATTTTTAATTACAGCTAATTTTGCAGCAGTAAAATCAATGAATGATGGTTCATTTTTTTTTCCTCTTTTAGGAACGGGTGCCAAAAATGGACTATCAGTTTCAATTAAGATATTATCCATTGGAATAGATTTGAAAGTATCTTGTAAATCCAATGAGTTTTTAAAAGTAATGATACCACTTGCTGAAAAGAATGAATTTAAAGTCATTAGTTTTTTTGAGAATTCTTTTGAACCAGTAAAACAATGCATCAAAATTTTAAGGTTTTCATTTTTATATTCATTTAAAATCTCAAAAGTTTCTTTTTCTGCATCTCTTGAATGAACAATTAATGGAATATTGGTTTTTATCGATGCGTCTATATGTTCTTCAAAACTTGCTATCTGTTTCTCTTTTTCACTATTATTGTAATAAAAATCTAACCCAGTTTCTCCAATTCCAATAATTTTTGAGTTTTCATTGAGACTTTCAATGATCTGCTTTGAAGTGATAATATCTGTGGAACTTTCATGAGGATGAATGCCAATAGTACCATAGATCATCTCATCTTTATTAATTAAATCTTTTACTCTAGAAAAACTTTCAAACGAAGTTGAGATAGTAAGTAATTTTTCTATACCCACTTCTTTCGATCTTTGGATTACGTTAGACAAGTCACTTATTAATGGTTCATGATCTAGATGACAGTGTGAATCAATCATTGTTTTTCTCTATTTTTTTAAAAAGTATGTCTATTTTATTAATATTATTACCTTTTGTTAAATACTCATTATTAGAAACTGAATCTAATTTTATATTTTTTTCTTCAATGTCAAAAATCTTTAATGCCTTTAAAGAAGATTCAGGAATAATTGGATATAGTAAAAAACTTATTTTTCTTACAATTTCTAAAGTAGTGTAAACAATAGTGTTTAATCTAATTATATCGTCTTTCTTTTTCCATGGTTCTTGATCATTAAAATATTTGTTAGCTTCAAAAAGAGAATTTACAATATAATCAATATAAAAATTGATATTTTGATTGTCAATTTGTGACCTAATATTATCTAAATTATCTTTATACTTATTTAGTATTAATAAATCCTCATTATTAAATTTAACTTCTAATGGAATTTTTCCATCACAATTTTTTATTGCAAATGCGGTTACACGCTGACATAAATTTCCATAATTATTAGCTAGATCACTATTAATACAATCTTCTAGTCTTTCTTGAGATATATTTCCATCGTTGCCAAAAGAAACTTCTTTAATTAAATAGTATCTTAAAGGATCGAGACCATACTCTTTAATTATTTCAAGTGGATCAAGTATATTTCCTTTAGATTTAGACATTTTTTCTTCCCCTGATAATATCCATCCATGGCCATAGACTCTCTTTGGTAAATCAATTTTTGCTGCTAATAAAAAAGCAGGCCAATAAACAGCATGAAATCTGAGTATATCTTTTCCAATTAAATGTATTGAGGCTGGCCAAAATTTTTTAAACAAATCATCATCAGTATTAGGATAATTTAATGCACTTAAATAATTCGTTAAAGCATCGAGCCAAACATATATCACGTGGTTTTTATTATTTGGAACAGGTATGCCCCATGAAAAACTTTTTCTACTAACAGAAAGATCTTTAAGACCACTCTTTACAAAACTAATAACTTCATTTTTCCTAGATTGGGGAGCAATAAAATCTGGATTAGCTTCATAATATTCTAATAAAGGTTTTTCCCACTTTGAAAGTCTAAAAAAATAAGATTCTTCCTCAATCCATTCAACAGCAGATTTTGAAGATATAGCAATTTTTTTTCCATCTAATTCCTCAATTTCGTCCTCGTTATAAAAGGCTTCATCTGATACTGAATACCATCCAGAATAGTTTGATAAGTATATATCATCATTTTTCTCGAGTTCATTCCAAAGATGTTGAACTGTTTTTTTATGTCTAGCTTCTGTTGTTCTTATAAAATCAGTGTTAGATAAATTCAACGTATCCGAAAGATCTCTAAAGGTTTGACTAATTTGATCACAAAATGCTAGAGGCTCCTTCCCTGCTTTTTCCGCAGATCTTTGAATTTTTAATCCATGTTCGTCTGTACCAGTAAGAAAATGAACCTGATAATTATCAATTTTTTTAAATCTTACAAAAAAATCTGCGATAATGCTTGAATAAGCATGACCCATATGAGGCTTAGCTGATGGGTAGTATATAGGTGTGGTAATATAAAAAGTTTTATCCATTTAGTATTTTATCCTCAAATTCCATAAACAATGTTTCCTCATCTAAATTATAAATTTTAGTATTATTAATTTTTTCTAAAAAATAATGGTATGATTTTAGTAAATTAATATTTTCGCTAGATATATTGTTTCTAAAATAAAGTTCAATAAAAGAATAAATGATTTCAATAATTGATTTATCTTTTTTATAAATTTTATTTTTAATCATGGTTGTTAGAGTTGTATTTAAATCAAAATTAACAAGATCTAAGTCATATTCTTCAGATAACTTAATTAATTTAAATAATTTTCCAGGTGTTGTATAATAATCAAATAACTTATTATTGATAATTGTATTTATGTCATCGTTTAATAATTGATTAACAATTCTAATAGATTGATCTTTTGTTAAAAAAACTTTGAAATTTAAACATCTAGACTTAAGAGTTGGTAGCACTCTTTTGTTATTATTAATTAAAATAAAATTTATATTTTCATTTGGTTCTTCTAAAATTTTTAACAAAGCATTAATAGAATTTAAGTTTAATAATTCAATATTATCAATTAAAACAAATCTTTTTTTATTATTAAATGAGGATTTGTTTAGATTTAATATCAATTCCCTAATTTGATTTATATCAATATTTTTTTTTTCTTCCAAGACATCAATTAAGTAAAAATTAGGGTTAGATTTATTTAGTATAAGTTTGTATGACTTATTATCTGGATTAATTTTATTATTTTCAAAGTCATATGGATGTTCTTCATTTTCCGATAATACAAGATTAATTAAATGATATGCTAATGTTGATTTTCCAATTCCTTTTTCACCAGATAAAAGAATCTTATTAGGCAAAGTATCGTTTTTAGATAATTTATATAATTGATTAAAAATTTCTTTGTGCTCAAATAAATTTATTTGAGTTAGGGGATTTAAATTCATTTAATTAAATTTTTAATTTGATCTATTATTAAATCTTCATTTTTTTTTATATCTAAATTAGAATCAATTATTTTGTATGATTTTTTATTTGATTTAGCTAATTTCAAAAAACCTTTTTGAACTTTATTATAAAAATTCATATCAAACTGATCATATCGATTAAGAGATTTTCTATTTTTTAATCTTTCAAATAGATTTTTTTTATTTACTACATTGAGGAAAGTAAAATTGACTTTAATTTTTTTTAATAGAAATTTATTTATGATATTTATAATATTTAAATTAACACCCATACCATAATGCTGATATGCTATAGTTGAGTCTGTAAATCTATCAATCAAAATAATTTTTTTTTTGTATGATTTTTTTATAAGATTTATATTTTCACTACGAGCAGCTAAATATAAAAGTAAATCAGTATATATGTTAAAATTAGATTTTTTATTTAAAATTAATCTTCTTATTTTTTCGGAATTAAGACTTCCGCCTGGTTCTCTTATCTTTATATAGTTGATTTTCTTTTTATCTAAATATTTAGATACTTTATTTATATGATGACTTTTGCCACTACCCTCAATACCCTCAAAAACAATGATGGGTTTTTTAGACATCACCCCAAATTAAATAATTTATTGATTTTATTAATCTTGTAAAAAAATTAACTTTTTTAATTTCTTTAGATGAAAGTAAATCATACTCACCGACAAGTTCTTGATCATAAACAACTCTTAGAGTGGCTATTTTTTGATTGTTTTGTAAATATCTTCTTTTGTATATGCTTCCACACTATTCTCTTTTCCCAACCAAACATCAATTTTGTGCAATGGTTTGTT
>CACJFA010000010.1 GCA_902592545.1 uncultured Pelagibacteraceae bacterium
TTTGTTGCGCTCCCAAGATGAGGTAAAACAAAAGCACTTGGAATTTTTAAATAACCAGGATTTAGGTTTGGCTCATTTTTATAAACATCTAATCCCGCTGCATAAATTTTTCTTCTATTCAATGCATCAATTAAAGCTTCATCATCAACTATATCACCTCTAGCAACATTAGTTATCACAGCACCTTTAGGAAAATACTCAACAGTTTCTTTATTAATTAGGTTTTCCGTTTCCTTTGTAGCTGGACAACAAATTGATAAAACATCAGAGACAGAAAAAAGACTTTTTATGCTGTCATGATACATTGCACCTTGCTCTTTATCTTCGCTTAATTTTGAACGATTATGATAATGAATAACCATACCCAAAGATTTTGCTATTTTTGCAATTTTTTGTCCAATACGCCCCATACCTAAAATTCCTAATCTTGTTCCTGTTAATTGTTTTCCAATTAAATAATCAGCAGACCATTTCCATCCACCTTCTTTTGCAGAATCTATTCCTTCGGAAGCTCTCCTGCATGCTCCTAGAATTAATAAAATTCCAATCTCTGCTGTAGCATCAGATAAAACTTCAGGTGTATTAGTTACTGCTATACCTCTATTCTTTGCTGCTTCTAAATCAATATTTCCAAATCCAACTGCAAAATTAGAAATAATTTTTACAGAGTCTGATAATTGATTAATTGTTTCTGCATCTAATTTTTCAGTTAATGATGATAATATGCCATCAAATCCTTCACTCATTTTTTTTTGGGAATAAAGTTCATCATTAGTATTAAATTTAGCATCAAATAACTTAGATGCTTTGTCTTCACTTTCTCTTATTAAACGTCTTGTAATTAAAACCTTTTTCATAATTTTTATTTTAAAATTTCAGGTTTTGGTCCTCCAGTGTACCAATCTAAAACTTCAATTGTATGTAATATTGGAACTTTAGTACCATGAGCGATTTGGGTAATACAACCAATATTTCCTGTAGAGATAAAATCTGGATTTAAACTTTCAATATTATTTACTTTTTTCTTTAATAATTGTTTTGCAATTTTTGATTGCAAAATGTTGTAAGTACCAGCTGATCCACAACATATATGGCCTTCTGGAATTTCCATAATTTCATTATTAGTTTTCTCAAGTAATGAAACTGGCTGCGAATGAACCTTTTGACCATGCTGCATTGAACACGCAGAGTGATATGCTACTTTATATTTTTTTCCTTTATCTTTAATATCAAGTTTCAAACTTTCGAATATATATTCTGATATATCTTTTGTAAGTTCTGATATTACTTTGGCTTTTTTACTTAGCTCTTTATCTTCACGAAAAATAAACCCATAATCTTTCATGGTTGTTCCACAACCGGACGTATTTGATAAAATTGCATCCAAATTTCCTTTTTGATGCTCCTCATGCCAAGTGTTTATATTGTTTTTAAAATCTTGATGCGCATCCTCCTCTTTTCCAAGATGATGATTTAAAGATCCACAACAACGAATTTTTTTTGGAACAACTACTTCTACACCGTGTCTGTTTAATAGCCTTATTGTTGCTTCATTAATTTGAGGAGATATTTCTTTTTGTACACATCCTGTTAAAAGAGCAACCCTAGCAATTCTTTTTTTAGTAGAGGATTTATAAACTTCTTTTATTGGTAAACTTTTTTTAGGAAAATTTGTAGGCATTAATTCAATCATATCCTTAATTTTTGATGGCATTAAGAATTTGAAAGGCTTTGATAATTTTACTAATAAACTTGATAATCGAAAAACTTTTGTATTTGGAAGAGTAATAGATAAAAAATACCTTATTAGTTTATCAAAGAAAGATCTTTGATAATTTTTTTCAATATATTTTTTTCCATGATCAATTATATGCATGTAATTTACTCCTGCAGGACAAGTAGTCATACAGCTGTAACATGAGAGGCATCGATCGATATGCTTTACAACTTTTTCGGTTGGTTTCCTATTATTTTCGAGCATATCTTTAATAAGATAAATACGTCCTCTAGGACCGTCTAACTCATCACCTAGAAGTTGATGTGTAGGGCAAGTAGCATTACACATTCCACAATGCACACATTTTTTAAAAACTTTTTCGTTTGCAAAATTGTCAGGATCTCTAAGCTGTTCTTCCGTAAATTTTGTTTGCATTAAACTCCTCTATACATTTTCCCTGGGTTTAAAATCCTTTTAGGATCAAAACTTTGTTTTACTTTTTCAGAAATCATTAAACGTACTTTATCAACAGTAAAAATAGCTTCTCCATAATCATATTCTGATGAAGTTTTAATTACTGTCAAATAACCTCCAAAATCTTTTGCCATTTTTTTTAAATCTTTAATCTTTTCTTCTTTTTTACTGTTAACTTCAATCCAGAATAACGACCCACACCAATCAACAAAATAGTTATGGTTGTTTTCTAGATGTTTGCATAATTTTGAACCATTTGCAGGTGGTATCACCATTCGTATTAAATTATGCTCAGTCTTTTCAAATACCTCTAAATTATTCACTTTTTTCCAAAATGGTTCTGATTGATAAACATCAAGAGTAGAAATATCTGAATTACTTAATTTAAGTTCTTTTTTTAAATTGTTAATTTTTTCTTCAATTGAAATTTTGTCCCCTTCAACTCTAAATGCTATAAATGAAATATTTGATTTAAGATCATTAAACTTAAAAACAGAATTTTTTTTAGTAACAAAATCTTTATCCTTTGATTGTTCGGGAACAAAAACGGCACCAGAAATTTCGCTACTTGAGCTAGATAGTTTATTAAAAAAATCATAAATTTGTTGGAAATTACTAGGATAAATTATTACAGTTTTAGAAGAATCTTTCTTAGGTAGCACCTTTAATGTAATTTCGGTTAAAGCAACAAGAGTACCAAACGAACCAGCTATAAGTTTTGATAAATCATAACCTGTAACGTTCTTAACAACAGTACCACCTGATTTAATTATATCTCCTTTTCCATTAACTCCCTTAAAACCTAGGACATGATCTCTAACACTACCAACTTTAAATCTTCGTGAACCTGCATAATTGCAAGATAAGTATCCTGCTATTGTCCCTTTATTTGACTTACCTTCTTTAATATATCCAAAGTCTATTGGTTCAAAAGCTAGCTCTTGATTATTTTTGCTTAAGACCTGCTCGATTTCATTGATTGGTGTACAGGCTTTAACTTTAATATACAATTCTTCAGGTCTATAATCGATAATACCTGAGATTTTAGATAAAGACGTAGTATTAGCTGACTGCGTTTTATTTCCAATAAAACTTTTTGAATTTTTACCTATAATTTCTGTTGGAGAATCTTGTTTATATAGTTCCCTAATTAAATCTGAAACTTCCGACTCATCTTTGGGATAATAGACGTTATTAGAATCTTGGAAGATCTGGGAATTTATCTTTATTTTTGTGGACATGAACCCTTCCTTCCTCTGCACATTTTCTAAGTATAGGATAAACTTTTCCAGGATTTAATAAATTTTTTTCATCTAATGACTTTTTGATACTCAATTGTTGTTGAATATCGTTATCATTGAACATTTCACACATAAGTTCTCGCTTTTCTATACCAACACCATGCTCTCCTGTAATTACTCCACCAAGTCTCACACATGTTTTTAATATTTCCGAACCAAACTCTTCAGTTTTTCTAAGTTGTTCTTTATCATTTCCATCAAACATAATAAGTGGATGTAAATTCCCATCACCTGCGTGAAAACAATTTGCCACTGGTAGTTCATATTTTTCAGATAATTTTTTTATTTCTAATAATGCTTCAGCAAGCTTACCTCTTGGAATGGAACCATCCATACAATAGTAATCAGGTGCCATAGCTCCACATGCAGGAAAAGCTGCTTTTCTTCCAGCCCAGAATGAAAGTCTTTCTTTCTCACTATTGCTAAGTTTAAGACTAGAGCAATTATTTTTTTTAGAGATTACCTCTACTTTTTTAATTAACTCATTAACCTCTGATTCCGTACCATCAAGTTCCACTATTAATAATAATTCTGCGTCTCGTGGATATCCTGCTTTACTAAAATTATCTGTTGCCTCAATTAAAGCTTTATCCATTATTTCCATTCCTGCAGGCACTATTCCACTTGAAATAATTTCTGAAGCTGCATCTCCACCTTCTTTAATAGATGGAAAACCTATCAAAGCAGCTCTTACTACTTCAGGTGTTTTTAAAATTTTAACTGTAACTTCAGTGACAACTCCCAATAATCCCTCTGAACCACAAATTAAACCCATAAGATCATATCCCTCTTGATCAAAAGATTTTCCTCCAAATCTACAAATAGTTCCATCCATCATAACCATTTGTACACCTAAAATATTATTTGTAGTTGTTCCATACTTTAATGAGTGAACTCCACCAGAATTTTCAGCAACATTTCCACCTATAGAACATGCTAACTGGCTCGAAGGGTCTGGCGCATAATAAAATCCTTTGTGTTGAACTGCATGAGTAATACCTAGATTTGTAACTCCTGGCTGAGTCACAACACATTTATTTTCGTAATCAATTTCTAATATTTTATTAAATTTTCCTAAACCAAGAAGAATAGCATCTTGAAGAGGTAATGCTCCGCCGGACAATCCTGTGCCTGCACCTCTTGGGACAACTTTAATATTTTCACTATGACAATATTTTAATATCTCACTTACTTCTTCTGTGTTTTCTGGAAGTACTACTGCTAATGGTGTTTGCGTATAAACTGATAAAGCATCAGTTTCATATGGTCTCAATTCATCAGCCTCACTCAATACATTTTCTATATTAGTTAACTTTGAAAGTTTTTTTACTATTTCACTTTTTCTATTTAAAATAGAACTATCAATTTTTGGTAAAGCTATTTCAGACATAGCCTAGCCTAACATTTTTTTGATATTTTCCAATGCGTTAGAAATGTTATCTCGAGAGGCTGCAAAGCTAAATCTTACGTAATCTTTGCATGTTTTTCCAAAAGCTGTACCGGGAACTATAGCAACACCTGCCTCATGCATAGCTCTTTTACAAAATTCATTACCATCCATTCCAGTTCCAATAACTTTAGGGAATGCATAAAATGCTCCACCAGGTAAACTACACTCTACACCAGGTAAACTATTCAAACCTTCATGAATTAATTTTCTTCTTAATGTGAACTTTTCCATCATCTCATCAATTGAGTCATCAGGTCCATCTAGGGCAGCAATACCTGCGAACTGAGCAGCAGCATTCACACATGATACACTATTAATTAATAATTTATTTACGTGTTCAACTAAATTTTCTGGCCAAAAACTCCAACCAAGTCTCCAACCTGTCATTGAGTAAGCTTTACTCCAACCTTCTAAAACTATTAATCTTTCTCTTAACTCAGGATAATTAAAGAACGTTGGCATTTCTTTATCATCAAAAATTTGTCTACTATAAATTTCATCACTTAAAATAGTCACATGAGGATGTTTTTTTAAACCCTCAGCCAATTTGTCTATTTCTGATTTTTCTACAAAACTTCCAGTAGGATTATTTGGATTTATTAAAATTAATAATCTAGTTTTATCAGTAATTAGAGATAAAATTTTATCTGCACTAAACTTTAAATCTTTATCTTCAGTTAGATCGTAAGGCACTGCAGTAGAACCAGTATAATTAATCATTGATTCATAAATAGGAAACGCTGGAGTTGGATGAATTATCTCCGCGCCTGGCTCACCAAAACACTGAATTGCATAATGCATTGTTGGTTTCCCACCCGGCATAATAATAATTCTTTCAGGATCAACCTCTGCACTATAACGTTTCTTTATCCATCTAGTGACTGCCTGTCTACACTCTAAAATACCATTCGAAAGAACATATCCGTGATGTCCATCATCTAGAGCTTTTTTTGCAGCTTCAACTACATGTTTTGGAGTTTTGAAATCAGGCTGACCTAGACCTAAATGAATCATCGGTTTACCTTGAGCTTCAAGTTTTTTTGCTTCAGCTAAAACGGAAAAAGCGCTTTCAGTTCCAAGCCTATTTAAAGATTTTGCAAGTTCCATAGCAATTTTAAAATTAAAATCGACAAACTAAACGAAAATTAGTTTTTTGTCTATTTAGTTAAAAAGTTTAATTTATCAAATAAATGCTTAAAATTCTTATATTTTAGTCTCTATAGATTATTTTTGACGCATCAAGATCTTTAACTGACTTACAACCCATTAAAACCATATTTCTTCTAATTTCTTTTTGCATATTTTCTAAAAGTCTCTCGACACCTTTTTGTCCTCCTGCGCCTAAACTAAAAAGAAAAGCTTTTCCAAAACTGCAAGCTGTTGCTCCGGCAGCTAAAGCTTTAAGAACATGAGTTCCCCTTCTTACACCGCCATCAAGAATAATTTCTAATTTATCACCAACTGCATCTGAAATTGCTTTAACTTGATCAAATGGAGATCTTGATCCATCAAGTTGTCTTCCTCCATGATTTGAAATCATAATTGCTGTACAACCAATATCTATTGCTCTTTTAGCATCTTCTACTGACATTACACCTTTTAATGCCATAGGCTTATTCCATTTTTTAATACAATATTCTGCATCTTTCCAATTCATTGCTGGATCGTATTGTTCATTAATATAATCCATAACTGATTTTGCAATATTGGTACCTTTATCAGTTTTGTTTTTTATGTTTGCTAATTCAAATTTTTTATTTGTAAAGTATTTGAAAACCCATCCTGGTCTCATTGCAAAGCTCAATAAACTATCCAAAGTAAATTTAGGTGGTGTCGTAAATCCGGTTCTATGATCTCTTTCTCTATTTCCAGCAACAAGTGTATCAACAGTAATACACATTCCATCAAAATTAGCTCTATTACATCTTTCGATTAAATCATCAGTAATTGATTTATCTTTGTGAATATAAAGTTGAAAAAGTTTTGGCCCACTAGAAATATTTGCAACCTCTTCAATTGAAAAAGATGCCATTGTGGACATGCTGTAAATTGTATCAAACTTCTCTGCAGCTCTAGCAGAAGCCTTGTCACCCTCTGGATCATACAAACTTTGCATTGCTGTAGGAGACAAAAATAAAGGCATACTAATTTTTCTACCAAAGACAGTTGTAGACAAATCTGGTTCACCAACACTATTAAGAATATTAGGAACTAAATCACAATCATTAAAAGCTTCTGTATTTCTATTTAAAGTGACTTCGTCATCTGCTCCACCATCAATATAATGAAAAATAGGAGCGGGTAATTTCTTTTTTGCTAATTTTCTAAAATCTTCAAAATTATAACAGTCATTAATATTCATGGTGTATCTTTATTAAAAGTTTTTGAAGAAATTAAACATATAACTATTTGCCCCAGGATTTTTATCTCCTAAACTTGCATTAGATATATGATTGTAGGAAAAACCTAATTCACTTGATTTTGACAGATCAAGTGAAATTTGTAACTCACTTTTAAATTCAATTAAATGGCCTAAGTCTTTACCATCTCCCTCGTGATATATTCCCGGTGTAAAGCTGGGAGTTAAATTTAATGCTCCTAATTTATATTGAGCTTGAACACCCGTATAAATATATCCTGCATTATCAGCTGTAATTAAAAATCCAGTTATAGGAGAAAGATTTCCTAAAAAAGTATCTCTATTTAAATTTTCATTCTGATGTTGAAAACCAATTAAAGTTGATTTTTTTCCATCATCACTAAAATCAAACATTCCTGTGTAAACACTGAATTCCGTATTTTGATCTTTTAAAACTTTATCTTCTGCAATCGAAGAAAATGCGAATGTGATCATCAACAGATTGATTAAAAAATTTTTTAAATTCATCATTAATTAATTTATTTTTTAACTATAAAGCTTTTGTAGATTATTGCACCTCCGATTAAAAATATCAATATCGGCAATAACCAAAGAATATATGTATTTTTATTTAAACCAGGATCGTAAAGTATCCATTCTCCATATTTAGTTTTGAAATATTCATAAATTTGATCTTCAGAAAGACCTTCATGAAGCTTTTTATCAACTACAATTTTTAAACTGTTTGCAAATTCAGAGTCTGAATCATAAACCGATTGACCTTGACATATAAGACATCGTAAATTTTTAGTTATTTTATTTCTTATATCGTTTTCCTCAGCATTAATATTACTTAAAGGGAATAATATTATAACAATTAAAAAAAATTTTAGATATTTCATTTTATCAATAAATTAATTTCATCAACTAATTCTTGGTTAAGAGGTCCAATATATTTTTTAATAATTTCATTATTATAAATTAAGAATGATTCAGGAACCCCATATGCTCCCCACTCAATTGCAATTGTACCATCTAAATCAATAAAGATTTCTTTATAAGGGTTTCCTAGTTCTTTTAAAAAATTTTCCGCATTTTTTAAATTATCTTTATAATTCATCCCAATAATATTTAATTTATTCTCTAAATTTAAATTGATCAAAAGAGGATGCTCCTGTCGACATGGTACACACCAAGATGACCAAATATTTAATAAATAAACCTTATCTAACTCAAAGATACTTGATGATTTCACATTTTCTCCAGAAAAAAATTCTTTGGTATTAAACACTGGTATCTCTTTTTTTGCATTAACATCTGGAGTGTATATTTTTGAGTCTTCTAAACCTTTGTAAAAAATAAAAAATATTATTCCAAAAATAATAATAACTGAAAAAGGTAATATTTTATTTTTCATGATCTTTTTTGTAAAAAGCTAACAATGCCAGCAAAAGATATTAGAATTACTGATAACCAGATCCATAACATAAATGGTTTAACTTGATATCTTACGTTGAAAAAATCTTGATTTTGAACCAGATTAATTACAATAAATTTATCTGACATAAGCGTTGTTTTAATATCAGCTTCACTTGTAGCAATGACAGGTTGATTATAAATTCTCAGCTCTGGCGAAAATCTATCCTCTTCACCATTCAAATTACTTATAGAAAAATTCGCAATAATAGAATTATAATTTTTTTCTTTTTTCTGATCAACACTTTCAAAAACTATCTTAGTTTTCGAATTTTCAAAAGTTTCACCGACCTTGAGATTTGTTATAATTTCGCTTGCAAATATATTGTTAAACAAGATACTTAGAATCAATAAACTAAATCCAAAATGAGCAATATTTTGTGAAATATTTTTATATTTTTTTGCAAAAAAATCTCTCAAGGTAATAAAGAATAAATAAAGCGCGCTCGATATCAAAATTGTATTTATTAAAATATTTTGATTGAAATTTTTTAATATTAAAAATGCTAATAAAATTGAGATAATTAAAAAAGAAATTAAATAAATCTTATCTTCTAATTGAGATTTGATCCATTTTAATTTTGGACCTATCGCCATCATAAGTAAAAATGGAATTAAAAATGGAATTATTAATTTATGATAAAATGGTGGTCCGACAGATATTTTTTGAGAAGAAATTACATCTAAAAAAATTGGATAAACAGTACCTATTAATACAACAGATAAAAAATACATCATGAACCAGTTATTAATTAATATTGAAGTTTCTTTGCTCAACCAAAAAAAACTATAAGATTTTCTGTCATTATCTTTATGAAAAAAGAAAAAAATTAAAATAGATAAAAAAATCAAAATGAATAAAAAAACAAGAATAAATAAACCCCTTTCAGGATCATTAGCAAATGTATGAACTGAATTTAATATTCCTGATCTTACTAAAAATGTTCCACACATACTTAATGTAAATGTTGCAATAGAAAGAATTATTACCCATGAAGTTAAAATAGATTTTTTTTCTAATACTAAAATACAATGTAAAAGAGTGGTTAATGCAAGCCACGGCATTAGAGAAACATTCTCAACTGGATCCCAAAACCAAAAACCTCCCCAGCCCAATTCGTAATAAGCCCAAATTGATCCAAGTAGTATTCCTAAAGTCAAAAATATCCATGAAATTAAGATCCATTTTTTTATATGTAATGCCCAACTAGTAGAAATAATTTTTAAGCTTGTTGCTGCCAAAACAGATGAAAAAATAATTGAAGAACCAACATAGCCTAAATATAAAACAGGTGGATGAATTGCTAAAGCAGGGTCTTGTAAAATTGGGTTTAATCCAAGACCTTCAGTAGGTATTGGAAAAATATAATTAAATGGATTTGATGTTTTGATTAAAAATAAAAAGAAACCAACTATTATTATTTGTTGAAAAACTAGAGTTAAAATTTTGTATTTTACTGGTTGATTTTTAGTCCTTACTAAAAATATGAAAATAAATAACGTTAAAACAAGTAACCATAATAATAAACTACCTTCATGATTCCCCCAGGTTCCACTTATTTTGTAAAATAATGGTTTGGTAGTGTGAGAATTATTAAATACTGTTTCATTACTAAAATCTGAAACAACAAAAGAAAAAATTAAACACAAAAAACTAATAACAACAAAAAATAATTGTAAAAATGTAAATGATAATATTTTGGTATCTAAAATGTTTGAGTTATTAAAATTTTTATATGAAAAATAAAATAATGATAATCCAATAATTAATCCTATTATTAATGAATAATATCCAACAAGACTATAGATCAATTTATTTTTCTCCTAATGCTTCTTTCACTTCTGGTGGCATATAGTTTTCATCATGCTTAGCTAAAATTTTTGTTGCAGAGAAAAAGTTTCTATCTTTCAAAAAACCTTCTGCTACAACTCCTTTTCCTTCAGCAAATAAATTTGGTACTGCTCCCAAGTAAGTGACATTTATTTCATTTTTAAAGTCAGTAATTATAAAGTTAACTTCATTTGAACTTATGGAAATAGAGTTTTTTTTAACCATTCCTCCAACTCTTATTTTGCTTTTATCTATTTCAGAAAGTGATTTTATTTCAGAAGGAGATTGAAAATATACAACATTTTCCTCCAATGATTTTAAAATCAATAATGTTGTTAAAATTAAAGTAATTAAGATTATTACTACAAACAGAAATCTTAATTTAACTTTTCGACCATACATGGTTTAAAAGTTAATTATTTGTTACGTTTGCTAAAATTTCTTTATTTATTCTTTGTGATTTTGCAGAATTAGCTTGCTCAGTAGTAAGAGACCCAAATTTAGCAACAAATTTGTTTTGTTCTTTAACAAATTGCATTTTAGTTACCAAATATAAACTTAGGAAACTTAATAAGGTAAAGCTAAATGCAGATAACACGTACACTGCATATCCATTCATAAAAAGTAATTCATTTATCATAATCTATCTAAGCCTTTATTTTTAATTTTTATCAGTTCTGTATTATATTTCATTAAGAAAATTAACAATGAAAAAAGAGCAAATGCCGCAGTCATAATCAATAATGGGTAAAGCATTGATGAATGAATTGAGCTTTTTGACAAAATATTAATAGATGCAGGTTGATGGAGTGTATTCCACCAATCAACTGAATACTTTATAATTGGAACATTAATAATTCCTAAAATAGTTATAAAAGTTGAAATCTTATAGACTTTTTCTTCCTTATCATAAATTCTCCATACAATTAAATACATTGCATAGAACAAAGCTAATATTAGCATTGAAGTAATTCTTGCATCCCAAGCCCACCATGTTCCCCAAGTTGGTTTTCCCCAAATTGATCCTGTAACTAAAGCTATAATATTAAAAACAAACCCCGAAGGAGCTAAACTTTTAGAAATTAAAAAAAAGTTTTTGTTTCTAAATACAAAACCACAAATAGATAACAAAGTTATAGAAGAAAATATTCCAAGTGAAATCCAAGCAGCAGGAACATGAACATACATAATCCTAACTGCATCACTTTGTTTGTAATCTTCAGGAGATATGACTAATGCTTCAACTAAGCCAATAGTTAATACAATAATAAACAAAAATAATACGTACCTCGGTGCCTTTGAGGTGATTTTGAAAATTTTGTTAGGTTCAAAAAGCTTAAACATATTTTAATTTAAAATTTTTTTTGTGATTTCTATTATGAAATAGTTTTCTGATCAAGAATGCAGAGGGGAGATAATAAGATTGAAATTAACGTTTAACACTCTTGACCAGAAGATACAAAAATATAGCTAATTTATATGGCCTAGATTTGAGCTAAATGTGGTTGAATGATGTTTGCCTTAATTAGAAAGCTTGAAATAACTAGAGCCTTTTTTTCCTGAAAAAATCTCTTCAATTAAAGGGTGTTTTATTGGTTCATCAGAATCATCCATCAGCAAATTTTGCTCAGAAACATAAGCTTCATAAGTTATCTCATCATTTTCTGCTAATAGGTGATAAAATGGTTGATCTTTCCTTGGTCTCACATTTTTTGGAATAGATTGATACCATTCCTCGGAATTATTAAATTCAAAATCTACATCATAAATCACACCTCTAAATTCAAAGTGTTTATGCTTTACGATGTCTCCAATTGAAAATTTTGCTTTTTGAACTGGCATTGATCTTAGTATGGGTATTTAGAAATAAAAATCAATGCTAAAAATATAAATGTTTTGTGATGTGGCAAATATGTTAATATCTTTTTAGTGAATAAATCTTTTTTAAAATTTGTTACTGATTTCGGTCCTTTAGCAATATTTTTTTTCTATTATTACAATAGTGGTAAAAATTTATCAGTAGCAATACCTCCACTGATAGTTGCAACTTTACTAGCATTAGCAGTAGTTTGGTTTTTTGAAAAAAAAATTCCTCCCATGCCTTTAGTAAGTGGAATTTTAATTACTTTTTTTGGTGGATTAACAATCTACTTTAATGATCCTATATTTATTTATGTAAAACCAACTATCATTAATATTATGTTTGCTCTTGCATTATTTTTTGGGAAATATTTTACCAATGAACCTATTCTAAAAAAAATTATGGGTAAATCTATTCCTCTAACTGACATTGGGTGGGAAATTCTAAATAAACGATGGATGTATTTTTTCTTTGGTCTTGCTTTATTAAATGAAATTGTTTGGAGAACTCAAACAGAAGAATTTTGGGTTAATTTTAAAGTGTGGGGAATGCTTCCAATCACAATAATATTTACAGGTTTTCAAATACCATTAATTAATAAACATAAGATTGATGCTTAGTAATTTAAAATTAGTAGTAAATAATCCTCATAATAAAAATGAAGAAAAACATTTTTTTGAAAAAGATGAGCTAAAAATTATATTAGACTTATATGCCAAGATGGTTTCGGAAGGTTCTTGGAAAGATTATGGTTTAAGTATTTCTAGTAAGCAAGTAGGGTTTAGTGTTTTTAGAAATGCTACTGAAAATGCTCTTTATAAAATTTGTAAAAATTTTAAGCCTAAAAATAAAAATCTTAAATATTTGATTACTGATACAAGTGGTAAAATACTAAAAAATTCTTTCGATCTTAGAATTTTATTAAAAAATACCAACTGGAAGAAACTTCAAAAATAAATTTATCTTCTTTGACCAAATAATCTTAACAACATTATAAATAGGTTGATAAAATCTAGATATAAAGTTAAAGCGCCCATTACAGCTTTCTTTCCCATTAACTCACCTGAATCTGAGGCAACATACATATTTTTGATTTTCTGAGTGTCATAAGCTGTTAAACCAACAAATATTAAAACACCTAAAATTGAAATCACAAAATACATCATAGAAGATTTCATAAAGATATTAACAATTGAAGCTATAATTATTCCAATTAGACCCATCATTAAAAAAGATCCAAACTTTGTAAGATCTCTTTTAGTCGTGTATCCATAAATACTCATCGCTCCAAATGTTGCAGACGTAATGAAGAAAACTCTAGTTACACTCATTCCAGTGTAAACTAATAATATTGAAGATAAAGATAGACCCATCAAAGCTGCAAAAACCCAAAACGTAGTTTGTGCTTTTGATGCACTCATCTTATTAATTCCAAAACTCATGTAAAAAACGATACCTAGAGGAGCTAACATTACAAGCCATTTAAGACCTGATAAATAAATTGCATTCCCCATCTGCGTTAGACCAACAATTGAACCTGCATCATTAGTAACAACAGACATTTTAAATGTTAATAGTGCTACTATTCCAGTTAGCAATACTCCTGTTGCCATGTAATTATAAACTTTTAGCATGTAGGCTCTTAAGCCTTCATCCATTACAGCAGCCGATTGTTGTGCTGCTTTAGCTCTAGCTCTATTTAGTATTCCGTTTTTATCAAATTCCATAATTAGTATTATATATATTCTTTTACTAATTATTCAAGATACCTTAAAAGATTAACAAAAATTTAACTTAATATTTCTAATGAATTATAAAAATTTAGGTAATACTGATATTAAAGTAAGTACAATTTGTCTCGGTACTATGACTTGGGGAGAACAAAATACTGAACTTGAAGCATTTGAACAAATGGATTTTGCTTTAGATCAAGGAGTAAACTTTTGGGACACTGCTGAATTATATGCAGTACCTCCTAGAAAAGAAACATACGGTGATACAGAAGAAATAATTGGTAACTGGTTTGAAAAGACCAAAAAAAGAGACAAAGTCATTCTTGCAACAAAAGTTGCCGGCCCAGCAAGACATTATTTAAGAAGTGGAGAAAATAGTTTTACAGGTCCAAATTTAAAATCTGCTTTAAATGACAGTCTCAAAAGACTTAAAACTGATTATATAGATTTATATCAACTTCATTGGCCAGAGAGAAATGTAAATAATTTTGGAAGACTTGGTTATGTTCATAAGGAAAATGAATGGAATAAATTTGAAGATGTTCTTGCAGAATTAAATAAATATATTGATCAGGGAAAAATAAGATATGTTGGTTTATCAAATGAAACCCCGTGGGGAGTTTTAAATTATCTTCAATTATCTAAAGACAAAAAATTACCAAGGATGATGTCAATTCAAAATCCTTACAGCTTATTAAATAGATCTTACGAAGTTGGATTAGCAGAAGTTTCTATAAGAGAAAATATTGGCTGCTTAGCTTACTCTCCACTTGCAAGTGGATATTTAAGTGGAAAATATAGAAACAATAATTTTCCTAAAGGATCAAGAATGGATAGAGATTTTGATTTCTGGACAAGGTATAGAAAGCCGAATACTGAGGATGCAGTTGAGCATTATTTCAAAATTAGTGAAAAATTTGATCTAGATATGAGTCAAATGTCTATTAAATTTTGTGAAATCCAAGACTTTATGACTAGTGTAATAATTGGAGCAACTACAATGGAGCAGTTGAAAACAAATATAGAAAGTGTAAATGTAAACTTATCTGATGATGCCATTAAAGAAATTAACCAAGTACAAACAATTTATCCAAATCCATGTCCATAATTAAAAAAATTACAATATTTTTAGGAATATTTTTTATAAGTGGTGTTACCCAACTTTCAGCCGAAGAAATTAAAAAAATTGGTAAATATAAAGATTGGGAAGCAATGGTCGTTATGGATGCTAACGGTAAAGTATGCTTTGCTCAATCTTTACCTATTTTGCAAGCTCCAAAAACAAACAAAAGAGATGCAAAATTATTTGTAGCATTCAGACCAAACGACAATATAAAAAATGAAGTAAGTGTTACCCCAGGTTATGAATTTAACAAAAATAATTCTGTAACAGCTGCTTCAGGAAAGAATAAATTTAAATTTGATATTAAAGAACAAGGTTTTGCATGGATTGCAGACAATAAAATCGAATTAAAAATGATTAAACAAATGAGAAAAGGATCTAGAATTATGATCACTGGATACAATCAACAAGGTTCTCAAACAATTGATCATTATTCATTATTAGGATTTACTAAAGCTTATAATGCTTCAAGAAAAGCTTGTAGTTAATTCAATGAAATCAAAAAAGAAAATTGTTCTAGCTTATTCTGGAGGGCTCGATACCTCTATAATTTTAAAATGGCTTCAAGAAAATTATGATGCAGATGTAATTTGTTATACAGCAGATGTAGGCCAAGAAATTGATAGAAAAAAAATTATAACTAATGCAAAAAAATTTGGTGTTAAAAATATAATTATTAAAGATTTAAAAGATATTTTTGTTAAAGATTATGTTTATCCAATGATTAGAGGACACGCGATCTATGAGGGTGTTTATTTATTAGGGACATCAATAGCAAGACCTCTTATTGCAAAAGATCAAATAAGAGTAGCTAAAAAATTTAAAGCCTATGCAGTTTCGCATGGAGCAACTGGTAAAGGCAATGATCAAGTTAGATTTGAATTAGGCTATCATTATTTTGGGCCTAAAATTAAAATCATAGCCCCGTGGAGAATTTGGAAACTAAAATCTAGAACAGACTTAATTAATTATGCAAAAAAACACGGCATAGCTATACCTAAAGATAAAAAAGGTGCGCCTCCTTTTTCAGTAGATGACAATTTGTTTCATACATCAACCGAAGGCAAGGTTTTAGAAAATCCAAAAAATTCTGCACCAGAATTTATTTTTCAGCGAACAGTTTCTCCAGAAAAGGCACCTAATAAACCATCGTTTGTTACTATCAATTTTAAAAATGGTGATCCTTTTGGAATAAATGGAAAAAAAATGTCTCCAGCTAAATTATTAACAAAGCTCAATGACATCGCAGGTAAAAATGGAATTGGAAGAGTTGACTTAGTGGAGAATAGATTTTTAGGTATCAAATCTAGAGGTGTATATGAAACACCCGGTGGAACTCTTTTAATCAATGCTCATCGAGCAATTGAGTCTGTTACTTTAGACAGAGAAACTATGCATAAAAAAGATCAGATAATGTCTAGATATGCAGAGTTAATTTACAATGGTTATTGGTACTCAAAAGAAAGATTTAAACTTCAAAAAATTGTAGATTTAAAAAGAAGTAAAGTTAATGGCTCAGTTAAATTTAAATTGTATAAAGGAAATATTACAATTCAATCTAGAGTTACTAATAGCAGCGCATATTCAATGAAGAAGGTATCTTTTGAAGAAAATAAATCATTTAATAAATCTAACGTTGAGAGATTTATCAATTTTCATAAGAAAAAGCTTCATACTTAGATTGCTTTAGGACAAATTGACATTTGTTTAAATCAGTAAAAATTATATCCTTAGACCATGGAATCAATAAAGAATTGGATGAGAGATGCTGCAAATATTTTATTTGATGATAGTAAGAATGATCTACGTGCACTTCCTAAGACAGTTAGATTACAAATTCTTTTAGTTTTAAGTTTTATTTGGACTACTGTTTTTAGTTTATATGTTTTTTCTTACACAACTTTCGCATTTGGGTGGGCTGGACTTTTTTTAGCTCATATAGGTTTAATATTTGCCGTTTATATGACTTTTAAACAATTCCATAGAGCAGAAGAGAAGTCTGCAAGTGTTTTTCAAACAAAAAATTTTGATCCTTTTAAAATCATGGTCATAGTTTTTGTAATAGTATTTATATTCGTATTTTCAAAAGGAATTGAGGTTTTGACAAGTCCAAACCCGAACTCTTATTCAATCCCTTATGATGGTCCCTTAAAATCTGCAATTGAAAAATGGTTACCTTTTAGTAAAGATAAATAATGGATAAGATAGCAAAAAACTTACAGTTAGCGCTAATGGTTATTATCCTAATCAGTACTGTTATTGCTGTTGGGATTGAAATGAAAAACATGTTCTTAAATCAATCTGTTACATTAGCAGATTTGCTTTTAATGTTTCTTTATTTGGAGGTACTAGCAATGGTTAGGGTTTTTTGGAACCAACAATCTATTAGTATTACCCTTCCACTTCTTATTGCAATTACAGCACTTGCACGATTTATTATTCTACAAGGTAAAGAAATGGATCCTACTGCACTTGTTTACGAAGCAGTAGCTATTTTGTTAATAGCTGGAGCAATTGTTGTTTTAAGATTAAGACATAGTGACAAATTGGGTCTTAAGAAAAAAAAATCAAAATAATTTTAAATGATATTTGAAGCTTCAAGGGCTAAGGCCTTAAATCAATTAAATAATTTTGTTGAGAATAATCTTGGAGAATATTCAAAATTAAGAAATTTTGATTTTGGACCTGAAAAAAGATCTAATACATCTTGCTTATCACCATATATAACTCATGGAATAATTAATGAGCAAGAAGTCATTCAGAAAGCTCTAAATAAATTTTCTTTTTCAAAAAATGAAAAGTTTATTCAAGAAGTTCTATGGCGAACTTATTGGAAAGGTTGGTTAGAACTAAGACCAAGTGTTTGGGCTGATTATCTTATCGAATTAAATCAAATCAAAAATGAATTTAAAGATAATAAAAATTATATTGCAGCAATCGAAGGAAGAACAAAAGTAGATTGCTTTAATGAGTGGGTGAAAGAGCTTAAAGAAAACAATTATTTGCATAATCACACAAGAATGTGGTTTGCTAGTATTTGGATTTTTACATTAGAATTGCCTTGGCAATTAGGTGCAGAATTTTTTATGCAACATCTTTATGATGGAGATGCTGCATCAAATACTCTTGGGTGGCGATGGGTTGCGGGTGTTCAAACTCAAGGAAAACATTACCTTGCAAGTGAATGGAATATTAAAAAATTCACTAACAATAGATTTCAAAATATAAAATTAAATGAAAATGCTCCTCCAAAAGTATCTGAAAAATCTTATCAAATAATTAAACAGGATTTCAATAACCCACAAAAAATTGAGAATAAGAATCTTTTAATTTTTGAAAATAATCTCTCGTTTGAAATAACTGACTTTAAGGAAAACAACTTTAAGAAAATTTACTTAGTTTCTAATAAAAATGAAAATAGAGTAATAAAACTCAGTGAAAAGTTAGTTAAATTTAAATCTCATTTAATAGAAGACCAAGAACAAAGATTAAAAAATCAATCTATTGATTGTCAAATTATAGATATAAGTGAATTAACAAATATTGAAAATTGTTATGGTTTATATCCAACGGTAAGTGAAAATTTAGATTTTTTAAATTCGAATAATTTAAAGATAGATTTTTTATATAGAAATCTTGATCAATTGGCTTGGCAATACTGCAATAAAGGATTTTTTAATTTTAAAAATTATATTCCCAAAATAGTCTCGACTTTTAACTAAAACCAACGAACCATCCCAATAATTCCAGCTGTTGCATAAAAAAATTGTAATAACAAAATTCCTTTATGACCACCCCTATAAGCCCAAATTCCAATTAAAATAGCTGATAAAAGCAATAGACAAAAACCAAAAAATTCTATTCCTATATTTAAAGCAACAAACAAGGAATATAATATTGCAGTTATAACCCCTGCCCATTCAAAGATCTTATTATTCATAAAAGTTTTTTAAAATTATCATAAAGGATTGTAGAATAGTTATTCATATCTTTCATGTTATCTTTTGCAGATTGGTCAAACTTTTCTAATGCACCATTACCAAGCTGATCCTCTAAAGCTTTTTTGTATTCCGGTACACATCCCCACTCATTGACTGTGGTATCTTTAATTTCTATATGAAATTGAATTCCATAAGCATGGTTTTGATATTTAAAGATTTGATACTTGGTAATTGGAGAAGAGGCTAATAAAGTTACATCTTTATTATTTTCAATACCTTGAACCTCATAAGAGTGCCATTGTAAACTTTTAATCGTATTAGGAAATTTTGAAAATAATTTATCTTCGTCTTTTTCATTAGAGAAATTAATATCCATAATTCCTATTTCTGCTGGTTTAGATTTAACTACTTTTCCACCAATCACTTCTCCTAAAAGCTGACAACCTAAACAAAAGCCTAAATAAGGTTTTTTTAAATTCACAACAAATTCTTTGATTTTTTTCTTTTCTTCTATTAACCAAGGATATTCTTGTTCCATATAGGTATCCATTGGACCTCCCATACAAAACATGCCATCAAATTTACTTAAATCTTCTGGTATTTTTTCACCTTCATCTAACTCAATGGTAGTTAAGTTAAATCCATCAGCAAACATCAAATCTTTAATGTAACCCGGGTCTTCTATTTTAATATGTTGTAGTATTATTATATTCACTAAGCTTAGCTTAGCTTAGAACACTTCTTGGAACAATATTTTACTCTATCCCAATTCAACTTCCATTTTTTCCGCCAGGTAAATGGTCTTTTACAGACAGCACAAATTTTTGTTGGTAAATTTTCTTTTTTCATCAAATTGTATTTAGTTTAATAAATTTATCAGCTTCAGATAAAATGAATTTTTTTCTATTAGATTTCATTTTATCAAATATTCTTACCATCATCGATAGACGAGGATTTTTTAAAAAGAATTTTCTGTTTCGGTCTATGAATCTCCAGTAAAGACCATCCATGGTGTTACACCAATCACCTTTCTTAAAGTCCATCATTTTCATAAAATATGCAGATCCACAAATATAAGGTTTGGTCGCAAAAATTCCTCCATCACTAAATAATCCCATCCCATATACATTTGGAACCATTACCCAATCTGAAGAGTCTACGAACATTTCCATGAACCATTTGTAAACAATTGTTGGCTTAATTTCACAAAGGTTCATAATGTTTGATAAAATCATTAACCTTTCAATGTGATGTGACCAACCATGATTAACAGCATTTTTAATTGCATAATCTAAAGGTGGAAGACCAGTGGTACCATCATACCAAGAACTTTTCATTTTTCTATTTTGTTTAAAAAAGTTTCCAGTTTCCATTTCTTTTGAATATGACTGATAAATTCCACGCATAAATTCTCGCCAACCAATCACTTGGCGGATGTAGCCCTCTAAAGAATTCATTCTTATTTTATTTTTCGTATGAAAGTCTAAAACTTTTTGGATAACAAATTCAGGAGTAATTAAACCTAAATTTATATAAGGACTTAATGCGCTATGGAACAAAATATTATCTTTTTGATCAACTGCATCCTCATAATCACCAAATAAGTTTGATTTTTCTTTTATAAAAAAATTTAAAAGTTTAACTACATCCTCGTATTGTGTTGCGAACCAAAAATTATTTGTACTCCCTGGGTGATTTTTAAATTCCTTTTCAATAATAGGCTTTAATTTTTTTGTGTGAATGGTTTCATTTATTTTTGGTAATTTAGGAATTGAAATATTTTTAGGTAATTTATTTCTGTTATCTTCATCAAAGCTCCATTTGCCTCCAATTGGATTACCATCTGAACCCATCAATATCCCAGATTTTTTTCTAACATCTTTGTAGAAAGTTGCCATAAAAGGTTTTTTTGATTTTGATAAATAATTTTTAAATTCTGCTCTTGAATTTAAAAACATAGGAGTTTGAACAATATTCCAGTGTATTTTTTCTTTTTTTAAAAATTGTGAAACTTTTTTTTCAAAAAATTTATCCTCTACTTCAAAACTTAAAATTTCTTTTACTTTTTTTCGTGTAATTATTTTTTTTAATTTTTTTAAATAATCTTCATTAAATTCTTTATCTTCGATTTTAAAGTAATCTAATTTAAATCCGTTTTTTCTTAACCTATCGGCATAAGAACGCATTGAAGATAAAAATAATAAAATTTTTTGTTTATGATGCTTTTCATAAGTGCATAAACCCTTATCTTCAGCCATAAAAAATAGGTGGTCTTTTTTGAAGCGGTCTAGGTATTTTGTTGGAAATAATTGATTACCAAGTATAAAAAATAACTTCATAGTTAAATATAACTAATAAAATTTTTTATGTCAGAAAAATATGTAATTTTTGGTGCGACAGGTTCTATTGGGTCAAGTTTAGCGGAACAATTAAAAAACTCTGGAAACGATATTCATTTAGTTGGAAGAAATGAAAGTGAACTTAGTTCTGTCTCTGAAAAGCTTGGATGCTCACATACCGTTGCGGATGTTTTAGAGGATGGGTTTATAGAAAAAGTTAAATCAGATATTTCTGAAATTAAAGGTCTTGCTTATTGCGTGGGTTCAATTGATTTAAAACCATTAAGGATGGTTAATGAACAAGATTTTCAAAAATGCATGAAACTTAATCTTTATTCTGCTGTAGAAGCTATTAAAGGATTTCAAGAAAGTTTAAAAAAAAATAAAGGTTCGATAGTGTTATTTTCAACTGTTGCTGCTCAAAGAGGTTTCACCAATCATGCAATTATAGCGTCAGCAAAAGCAGCAGTTGAAGGATTGACGGTTTCTCTTGCAGCAGAATTTGCTCCAAACATACGAGTAAATTGTGTGGCACCAAGTTTAACAAAATCTAAAATAGCAGAACCAATGTTAAAAAATACTGCTATAGCTGAAGGTATTGCAAAAGCACATCCCCTTAAAAGATTAGGCGAAGGTAAAGACTCTGCTGCTCTTGCTAAATTCCTACTAACAGAAGATAGCTCTTGGGTTACAGGCCAAATAATTGCTGTAGATGGTGGTAGATCTAAACTTTCATAAAGTGATCAAATATTTTTTATCTATATTTTTCTTTTTTTTATTTTCATCAAAAAGTTTTTCTGAAAATTTTACTTTTAAAAAATTGGCAGATTTAAGTGACCCATGGGGATCGTCTTTTATAAGTGATGAAGAGCTTATTATCACTGAAAAAACTGGAAAAATAAAAATAGTAAATATTATTTCTGAAGAAGTTTATGAAGTTGAACATAACTTAAATTATTTTGTACATGGACAAGGAGGTTTATTAGATATTATTTACCAAGATGATTACTTATGGATTTCTTATTCAGAAAATAGAGGGGATTGGAAAACTAGTACATCAATTGCAAAAGCTAAATTAAATAAAAAAAATTTAGATTTTGAAAATATATTTCAAGCTGAACCACCTATAGAATCTGGTTATCATTTCGGTTCAAGATTAGCTATAAAAGATAATTATCTTTTTGCATCTACCGGAGAAAGAGGTGGAGGCATGATTGCCCAAGATCCAACAAACCATCCTGGAAGTATTATCAGAATTCACTTAGATGGTAGTATTCCAAAAGATAACCCTAAATTCGAGGGTAAATCAGATTGGTTACCAGAAATTTATCAAATCGGTGTTCGAAATCCTCAAGGTCTAACTCATTCCTATTTTGATGGAAAAGTTTATGCTAGCAACCATGGTGCAAAAGGTGGTGATTGGTTTGGTGAAATAAAAAAAGGAGAAAATTATGGTTGGAAAGTTTTAGGTTGGGGTGGAACAAATTATTCAGGGTCAAAGATTGGACCTAAATGGAAACCAGGTTTTACCAAAGCAATCCAATATTGGGTACCTTCAATAGCTGCAAGTGCCATTACTATTTATAATGGAAAAGAATTTAATGAATGGAATGGCGAAGCGCTCATTACTTCTTTAAAAGATAAATCAATGAGAAAATTAAACTTTCAAAATTTATCTAACATTCAAGAAACAATTGTTTTTAAAGATAAAATTGGGAGAATAAGAGACATACAAGTTCACCCAGTTAATGGGAAAATATATTTTCTTGCGGGAAATAGCTTATGGTTAATGGAGAAAAAAAAATAATATGAAAGAAAGACCTTATCATCATTTGCCTGATGGTACTTTCAGGAATCCAAAAGGATCTCCGGTAATAATATCTAGGTCAGGAAAATTTTCTTATAGAACTTTCAGTAAATTGAGAAAAAAAGTTGATTTAACTTATCCGAAAGAACATGTTATTGAAAAACAAAAAGTATTAGCTGATTTAGAAAAATATAAAGACAATGATTATATTGCTTGGATAGGTCACGCGACATATCTTATAAAATTAGGTGCAACTACAATTATAACAGATCCTGTATTTTCAAAGAACGCTGGACCACTAATCTTTGGTCCAAAAAGATTTACTAATCCTGCAATAAAATTAAACGAGATACCTAAAACTGATATATTTTTACTCACTCATAATCATTACGATCATCAGGACATGTCAACAATTAGAAATTTTCCTTTTAAGAGTGCAAAAGTATTAACGCCACTAAATCTTGGTAAATATTTTAAAGGATATAAAGATGTAAATGAAATGGATTGGTATGATCAAATAATTATAAATGAAGATTTGAAAATTTCTTTACTTCCTGCAGTTCATTGGTCAAAGAGAAGTTTAACAGACACTAATAAAACTTTGTGGGGTAATTTTTTAATAGAATATAAAAATAAAAAAATTTTATTTGCATGTGACACTGGATATGGGAAAGTCTACAAAGAACTAGGTGAAAAATATGGTCCTATAGATCTGACAATGATTAATATTGGGGCTTATAATTTCAAACCAATGTTTGATAAAACTATTTATCATACTACACCAGAAGAAGCCCTGAATGTTGCACAAGACCTAAAAAGTAAAAAAGTATTAGGGATGCATTGGGGAACATTTGTTTTGTCATTGGAGCCAATTATGGAACCCCCAATTAGATTTAAAAATAGTGCTGAAAAATATGGTTTTAATAAAGAAAATGCAATTATTTTTAAAATTGGAGAAGTTAGTCCTCTAGATAAATTATTATAAAGTTAAATACTCAATTGCAAAAAATATAGTCCCTATAGATGCAATAGTAGATACAAAAATTGCTTTTATTATATTTTCGGGACTTACATTATAAGCGGCACATAAAACTATAGAAGTAACTCCACAAGGTGCAACACTCACAAAGAAAGCGCCTGGTATTTCAGCAGGCAATCCTGCATTAAAAAACACTAATCCAATTAACATTAAAATAATCGGGGAAATGAATAATTTTAAAACTGAAATAGAAACAGATAATTTGTTAATTACATTTTTAGTATAAAATGAAAGAGTTATGCCAATTGCAAACAATCCAACTGGTGAAACACATGCTGCAAGTTTAGATAAAGTGTATTCAATCGGTGTTTGATCAATATTAAAATTTAATATTAAAAATAATAGACCTATGATTATTGAAAGAATAAATGGGTTTAAAAATAAATTTTTAATAAAATAAAATAAATTTACATTTTTTTTTGTAGATAATTCGAGAAAAAAAGCAATTACAGATAATAAAATTATTCCATCCATTAATATGATACTTGCAACTTGTGTAATTACATCTTGTTGAAAATATATTTCTGTTATTGGCAAAAGCAAAGTCACATGGTTTGATAATGCAACTGTTAAAGCCCAAATAATTGACTCTGGGATTGATCTTTTAAAATATTTTGAAGTAATTAAGTAAGCGATAATTCCACATATCGATTGCATAATTAAATAAGAGAAAATTTGTTTGAAATCTACTTGTCCAATTTCATTTTGTGCTATTAGTTTAATTATTAATGCCGGAACTGCAATATAGAACAAAAAAAGATTTAAAATTTTAGCATGACTAAGGTCTAAAACTTTTAACTTACCAAATACAAACCCTAAAAAAGTAATAAATATAAATGGAGTTAGTCCTAAAAAAATTGTGAACATAAATTATTTAATTGTTATTCTATGCATTATTCTATTTCCCTTAAAGGGTGTTGCCTGATGAAGCATAGATCTATTATCCCATATAGCCAATTGATTTTTTTCCCAAGGCAATGAAAATTGAAACTTCTTCTTAATTTGATGGTTAAATAAAAATTTTTTTAACTTTTCTTGATTTTTTATCTTTGAGCTAAAACCAACAAAATGTCCTGGACTGCAATAAATAGAACAATTTGTGCTGATTTTCCTAATTATTTTATGTGAAGATTTAAGTTCTTTAATATTTTTTCCTTTTTCTTTTACTCTTTCTTTTGTTGTAATCGAGATTGGACCCTCAGAGGAATATTTACCTTTAATATTTTTGAATTTTCTTTTTATTGAACTTGGTAATTCTTTATAAGCAAGATATTGAGAACAAAATTCTGTATTAGCTTTTCCTTTTTTTGGCACAAGTTTAGAAAGCAACATTGTAAATCTTGGTGGTTTTTTTGTATAAATTGAGTCGGTATGAAATTGTTCACCAAAACTTGGTCCTTTATCAGTTGATTTTCTTTGCACCACAGTAATTTGAGGAAATTTTTTATTTAAACCTTTTAGTCTTGGATAGTTGGCTAATTTTCCAAAATATTTCGCAAACTTAATGTAAAGTTTAGAAGTTAATTTTTGTTCCTTAAAATATAACATTCCATATTTATTCAGTGCTTTCTTAATTTTTAAAATATCTTTATTCGTAATATCTTTTAAATTTACAATTATTTCAGCTCCAATATTTTTTTTATTTGGAATTATTTTTAACATTTTTTAAAAAAAATTTTTTTAAGTGATTAATCGTTTGTTTAGGACTCTCCTCTGGAATGAAATGATCTGAATTAATTTCTGCTCCATAAACTTTTTTGGTTGTGTATTTTTGCCAAATTTTAACTGATTTAAATTGCGTTCCAACAACTCCCTTTTTACCCCACAAAACTTGTATAGGAATGTTTAATTTTTTTTTTCTGTCTTTTTTGTCATGCTCTAAATCTATAGTAGCCGCAGCTCTATAATCTTCACATGTTGCATGAATTCTTTTTTTTTGTTTAAAGGCTCTAAAATATTCATCTTCAACTTTTCCAATCGCACGTTTTGATGACCTATTAAAACGACTTTTCAACCATCTTTTAGGATCTGCCATTATCATTTTCTCTGGTAAAGGTGCTGGCTGTATTAAATAAAACCAGTGAAAATATCCTTTTGCAAATTTCATATCAGTATGCTCATACATATCTAGAGTTGGACAAATATCTAATACACTTAAAGCCATAATCTTATTTCTATAATCTCTTGCCATTCTGTGTGCAACTCTCCCGCCTCTATCATGTCCAGCAACAAAAAATTTTTTAAAATTTAATTTACTCATCAATTGAACCATATCTTTAGCCATTTCTCTTTTAGAATAATTTTTATGATTAGTGCCACCAGGTAAAACTAAACTATCTCCATATCCTCTAAGGTCAGCAACTATTATAGTGAAATATTTACTAAGCTCAGGGGCAGTCTTGTGCCACATCACATGTGTTTGGGGATATCCATGAAGTAATAATAAGGGGGGACCGTTACCTTTAAATCTACAAAAAATTTTACCCTTGCTTACTTTAACAAATTTTTTTTTAAAACCATTAAACATGATTAAACTATTTAATTATTTAATAGTTTATTTTTCGCCTTTTCAAATTCCTCTTGAGAAATAATTCCTTTTTCTTTTAAATCATTCAATTTAGTAAGTTCATCACTTAAATTGCTGCTTTGTTCATCAGAAGTTTCGCTTGTCTCCCTACCCTCACTTTCAGCTTCCTCTTTCTCAGCTCTATTAGCTTCTTTGGATTTAAAACCATTCATAATTGCCATTCCACCTAAGTATAAAACATAAGCCATAATAGGAATAACCAATCCAAAAAAAATTATTTTTTCCATAATTTAATCTTCATCTTCTTCACGCCAGTTTTTTTCATACATTAAATATGCAGCGTATATTACTGATACAGTACCTACAATCATACCATAATCAAAACCAGTTTGCTTGTCATGCAAATACCAACCAAGCTGAGTTGCCCCAATAGGCGGAACTGTAAGAAGTAAAAAAATTATACCAAATCTATATGGTCGTTTAGGTTTTTTCATCCTAATAAATTAACAGATTACAGCTTATGGTTTAATTATTAAATTTGCGATCTTTTGAAACAGTCGATCGTATTTTTGAGCAAACAAGCAATAGTCATTGGACCTACGCCGCCTGGAACTGGTGTAAGTGCTTTTGCATTTTTTGAAACTTCATCAAAATGAACATCACCAACTATACCGTTGTCAGTTTTATTTATACCAACATCAATAACAATAGCATCTTTCTTGACCCAGTCTCCTCTAACAAGTTCGGGTATACCTACAGCTGCAACAATTATATCTGCCTCTAAACATTCAGCTTTTAAATCTTTAGTTTTTGAATGAGTTATAGTTACAGTACAATTTTCTTTTAAAAGAAGTTGTGTCATTGGTTTACCATTTAAATTTGATCTACCCACTACTACAGCTTTTTTTCCACTTAAATTAGGTTCAATTTTTTTTATCAACAAATAACATCCAAGTGGTGTGCAAGGTACCGAACTTTCATAACCAGATGAAAGATTACCTACATTCATTGGATGAAATCCATCTACATCTTTTGAGGGGTCAATGGCTTCTATAACCTTCTGCTTATCAATATGCTTTGGTAAAGGAAGTTGAACTAAAATTCCTGAAACAGTCTCATCACTATTTAATTGTTTAATTTTTTCTAAAACAGTTTTTTCTTCAACTGAGTCTGGATATTTAATTACTTCAGATTTTAATCCTACCTCATTTGCTGATTTCTCTTTATTTCTTACATAAATCTGACTAGGTGTTAAGTCACCAACAAGTATAACTGTTAAACCTGGTACTTTATTATATTTTGATTTTAACTCTGTAACTTCTTCCTTTAACTCTGCCCTTAATTCTGCGGCTGCTTTTTTTCCATCAATTAAAATCATATTTCTTTCTTAAAAAATCATTGGTGCAATGTACAGCTTCATACACATTTCGATAAACCAAATCAATAAAAGAAGAATGATTGGAGAAATATCTAGTGAACCTAAATTTGGCAAAAAACGTCTAATTTTATTCAGGAAAGGCTCGGTTAATTTGTAACTCAACTCTAAAATTGCATACACAAACCTATTTTGAGTATTAAGAACGTTAAAAGCTATTAACCAACTTACAATAACATTGGCGATTACAACATAAGAGTACAATTTTAAAATTTGTAAAACTAAATAGAAAATAGCTATCATTTTTTCTCAACGTAAATCGACTGACTTGGGAAAGCAAATGAAGCACCATTTTTTTCTACAATTTCCTTAATCGCAATTGCTAATCTTTCTTTTACATCAAGCCAATTATTCCAACTTCCTGTTTTTGTAAAGCATCTTACATACATATCTATTGAACTATCAGAAAATTTATCAACTCTTACCGCAACACCAATTGAGGTATTATAATCCTCGCTTGAATTAATATGACTTTCGATTTCATCTCTAATTTTTTTTAACTGATCTACCGTAGTGTCATATTGAAGTGTAATAATCCAACTGATTAACCAATTTGAAGTTTCACTTACATTTACAACTGCGTTTTCGGCAAATTGAAAATTTGGGATAATAGCAAGAGATTTGTCAAACTTTCTAATTGTTGTTGATCTAAATCCAATCTTTTCTACTACACCTTCAATAATACCCTCAACAGCTATCCAGTCTCCAATTTTAAATCTCTTTTCAACTAAAACTAAAATTCCTGATATTAAATTTTTGAATAAATCTTGTGCTCCTAATGCTACAGCAACACCAAACAATCCAAGACCTGCAATGATTGGACCTATTTTAATTCCCCACAATTCTAAAACTGCTGCTAAACCTAAAATAAAAATTAAAATTTTTAGCGATTTAATTATCCAGCCAATAAGTTCTCTTGTTAACAATTTATCTAAACCACTTAGTATGTATGAAATTGGTTCTATGATTTGGTGAATTACCCAAAAAATTAAAATAGTGATCAACGTTCTATTAATTGTATCTACCACTTCTCTTCCTTCTAGTGAGAAAGTCATGTAGTAGCTTGCAATAAAAAATCCTAATACAATTGGTAAAAATCTTGCTGGACCTACAAGTGATTGAACAAAAGTATCATCTAATTTATTCGTTGTTCTTTTCGAGATAATTTCTAATTTTTTAATAACTAATTTACTTATTAGACCTCTAAAAATTAAGAATAGTAAAAATATTCCAATACCAATTAAGATTTGAAAAATATCAACACCAAGAATTCCTTTATTCCATACTGATAAAAATATCTCCGAAAAATTATTAATTAATTCCATTTCTAAATTTTATATAACAAAAACTCTTCTTCTCCAGGGTTAAAAAGAAAAATCTTTTTCCATTTGATTTCGTTAAGTATTGACGAGGTTTTTTCGCCTATACACATCAAATTTGTATTCATCCATAAATTTTCGGTTTGGTAAATCTTTATGAAATTTAAGAAACTTGACGCACTATTTTGAGAGTAAACATATACCATATCAGGCATATTTAATTTTAATTCATTAACAAATTTCTCATCAAATTTTTGATTATAATCTACTCTGTAATTAATAATTCTTTTTACCTTAAAACCTTCTCTTAATAACTGTTGATCTAAATCAACCGATATTGTTTCACCACTAACGTAAAGTAATTCTTTATTTTTGGACTCATAACTCTGTATAATTAACTCCTTTAAGTTTGTTACGTTTCCTTCAGCCGCAATTGTATTTTGAAAACCAACGCTTCTTGCTTTGTTTTCTGTAGCGTTTCCAACACAAAAGCATTTAATATTTTTGTCTAATTTTACTATGTTTAAAAATTTTACTGCATTTGCACTAGTAAAAACAATTCCACCATATTCAGAAAAGTTAATTTCTTCATAATTAACCTTTTCAATTCTTATTAATGGAAGATGAGAAACTTGATGTCCTAATGATTGAAATTTTAATATCATTTCAGAACAATCCTCCAGTGGTCTAGTTAACAAAATATGCATATTATCTTTTATATGAATTATTTGATTTTGTTTTTAAAAGTATTCCAATCTCTTTACCAATTTCTTTAAACTCATTCAAATTACCAACTTTTTTTTCATAAAACCTTTGTTTACCATCTAAAGAAAAAAGTTCAGCCTCCACTATAATCTTATCTCCATCAACCACTGAATGAGCACCGATTGCTGTTTCACAATCTCCATCTAAAACTTTTAAAATATTTCTCTCAAGGTGAGCTCTTTTATGTGTTTCCTCATGATTAATTTTGTTTAAAATAGAAATTGTCTCATCATCATTCTCCCTGCACTGAAGAGCAATTACGCCTTGTCCTGCACTAGGAATTATTTCCTCAGCTGAAAAAATTTCTGAGATTTCATTTTCAAATTTTAAAAATTTGATACCAGCATAAGACAAAATAATTGCATCATACATACCTTCATTCAATTTTCTAATTCTAGTATCTACATTTCCTCTAATTAGTTTACAGTTTAAATCTTGTCTAATTTTTTTTATTTGAAATTCTCTTCTGTATGATGATGTACCAACAATTGACTTTTGATCTAAGTCTTTAAGTTTTTTTTTGTTCTTTGTAATTAAAATCTCTCTAGGGTCATTTCTTTCAAGGAAAGAGTCTGTTGTTAATCCTTTTGTTTCATTAGCAGGCATATCTTTCAGTGCATGGACTGCAATATCAATATTTTTTAACTGAAGTTCTTTTTCAATATTACTAGAAAACAAACCTTTGCCACCAAGCTCAGATAATCTTATGTCCTGTACTTCGTCACCTTTAGTTGTAATTGATTTAATTAAAATATCTTCATTACCAAGGTCGGTATTTTCAATAATCTTATCTTTAGCTTGTTGAGCATAAAGTAAGGCAAGCTTGCTACCCCTAGATCCAATTATTAATTTTTTTCTCATAAAAATTATTTCTTACTTGTATAAAGATTGTACAATTATTAAAAACTATTTGAATGAGCAAAAAACCCTTAATTCTCGGAATAGAGTCTAGTTGTGATGAAACTGCAGCTTCTTTAATAACTGAAAATGAAGAAGGATTCCCAGTAGTTTTATCCAATATTGTTTCTAGCCAAGTGGAAGTTCATAGGAAGTTTGGTGGTGTAGTTCCTGAACTAGCAGCACGTTCACACATTGAAAAAATTGATTGGATTGTCAAAAAAGCTATTGATGAAAGTGGAAGAAAAATTGAAGAAATAGATGCGGTTGCTTCTACCGCTGGTCCAGGATTAATTGTTTGTTTATCAGTTGGGTTAAGTTTTGGTAAAGCGCTAGCAACAGCAATGAATAAACCTTTTATTGCTGTTAATCATTTAGAAGGACATGCTTTAAGTCCAAAACTAAATTCAAATCTAAATTATCCATATTTACTTCTTTTAATTTCAGGTGGGCACTCACAATATTTAAGTGTTCAAAATCTTGGAAAATATAAAAGATTAGGAACAACTATTGATGATGCATTAGGAGAAGCGTTTGACAAAACGGCAAAACTTTTAGGAATAGAATTTCCAGGAGGACCTCAAATAGAAATTTTAGCTGAAAAAGGTGATCCAGAAAAATATAATTTACCAAAACCAATTTTCAGCAAAGGAGGATGTAATCTTTCTTTTGCAGGGCTAAAAACTGCTGTGTTGAAGATAAGTAAAACAATTAAATCAGAACAAGATAAATATGATCTTGCAGCATCTTTTCAAAAAACAATTGAGGAAATTTTGTATAAAAAAACAAAGATTGCCTTTACTGAATTTGAAAAAATAAATGAATTAAATGAAAAAATTTTCGTTGTTGCTGGAGGGGTTGCGGCCAATAAAAAAATTAGATCTATGTTAATTAATCTATGTGAAGAAAATAATTATAAAAGTATTTTTCCGCCTATAGAGTTTTGTGGAGATAATGCAGCAATGATTGCAATGGTAGGTTTGGAAAAATTTAAAATAAATCAATTTAATAATTTAGATTATCCAGCAAAACCTAGGTGGCCTTTAGATGAAGATGCAGCTTTTCTCAAAGGTGCTGGAGTTCAATTTTAATTTATTAATAGGATTAACCAATGCATCATTTAATAAGTTTTTTTGTTAAATTGCCAATTTTTAACCGTTTAATCCCATCTATTTGCATTAGATTAATGAAAATTTTAAAAAAAAATAGAGGTTTTTTTAAAGTTGGGGATAGTAAAATGTTTTTAGATTTTTTAGATCCAATTGACAGAGAGCTTATACTTTACCAGAAATATGAACATGAAGAAATTTCAATATTAAATAAATTAATTAAAACACATTCAGTAAATTACTTTTTTGATATTGGTTCTAATTGCGGTTATTACTCACTTCAATTAGGAAAAATTTTTGAAAGATTAAAAATTTTATCTTTTGAACCTAATGAGGAAGCCTATTTTAAATTTAATAAAACATTAAGTGTTAATCGAAATATTTCTGAAAAAATAACATTACATAATTTTGGTTTATCTGATAGTGACTCCACTCTCAAAATGAGATCATTAGTAAAATATGGTTATAAGCAAACTGGGGGTTCTACAATTCATAATGATGAAAATTATGATGATAAAAATTATAAAAATGTAAAAATTTACAAAGCAAATTTTAAAATTGCTGATGAAGTAATTAACATCAATAACTCAGTAATAGCAATTAAAATAGATGTTGAGGGTCATGAATATAAGGTTTTG
>CACJFA010000011.1 GCA_902592545.1 uncultured Pelagibacteraceae bacterium
CAGGATTTAATGTAACATAAACTCCAATAAATCCCACAACTACAGCAGACCATCTTCTCAATCCTATTTCTTCCTTTAAAAAAAAATGAGCGAATATTGTAATTAAAAATGGAGTAACAAAAAATAAAGCAGTAGCTGTACCAAGTGGTAACACGGTCAAAGAAACATAAAAAGAGCTGAAACCAAAGAAAAAAAGTATTACACGTGTAAATGTTAAAAGAGGATATTGGGTTTTAAATACTATTGGTTTTTTTGTAATTATTAAAAATAATAAAATAAGCACAAAACTTACTACGGTTCTTATTAGGTAAATTTCATAAAGTGAAACAAAATTATAAATATGCTTCATAATTCCGTCTTGGACAGAAAAAACTATCATTGCAATTAATATGAAGACTATTCCTTTAGGATTATTGTTTTGAGCGCTCATTTACGCTCTATATCAAAAAAGAATATGTTTTTAAATTTATTAAATTTGTGTCATATTTAATTATGATTTCAGAAGAAGATAAAATAATGATGGAAACCCTTTATTGGTGGGGTATTCCAACTTTATTTAGATGTAAGAATGATCCAGATCCAAAGAATTGTGACATTGCATTAGTTGGTGTTCCTCATAGTACAGGAAATGGAACTACAGAAAGAGATCAACATTTAGGTCCAAGAGCAGTTAGAAATATTTCTGCAATGCTGAGACGTTCTCACTTTGATTACAAAATTGATCCATGGAAAGATAATAAAATACATGACCTGGGAGATGTTCCTTTTCCAGAAGCTAATGATAATGAAAAATGTATAGAAAGAATTTCGGCTTTTTATGATCATATAGAACAAGCTGAAAAACCAGTTGTTTCAATAGGTGGAGATCATTCGGTAACCGGAGGAATTGTTCAAAGTTTAGCAAAAAAAAATTCAAAATTAACTAAGGGAAAAAAAATAACATTCCTACATTTTGATGCCCATACAGATTGTTTTGAAAAATTAGATCATTTTCTAGGCGCAAAAAAATCAGCAGCACATTGGGCTTCTTATTTAGTTAAACAAGGAAATGTTGATCCACATACAAGTACTCAGATAGGTATAAGAGGAAATCCAAGAACATTAGATTGGTTACAAGCAAGTTACGATATTGGTTATCAAGTAATTACAATGGATGAATACAGGGAGTGGGGGCATGAAAAATGTGTGAAAATGATTTTAGATAGATTAGGAGACAATCCTATTTACATTACATTTGATTTAGATTGTTTAGATCCAACAGTTGCACCTGGGGTAGCAAATATAGAACCTGCATACAAAGGATTTAATATGGATGAAGCTCGAAAACTTATTCAATGTTTAAAAGGAAAAAATGTAATTGGTGGAGATGTTGCTTGTTTAATGCCAACAAAAGATAGTCCAAATCAAATTACAGCAATGGTTGCAGCTTCTATAATGTTTGAAATTATTTGTTTAATTTCAGTTTATCGTAACAAGTAATTTTAATTTAAAATAAATTCGGATGCTCTTTCAGCAATCATTAATGTTGGAGCGTTAAGGTTTCCACTTGTAATTTCAGGCATTACAGACGCGTCAACTACTCTTAGATTTTCAACACCATGAACTTTTAGTTTTTGATCTACAACAGCCATATTGTCTACCCCCATTTTTAAAGTACAAGATGGGTGGTAAGCAGTCTCAGCTTTAGATCTGATGTATTCTTCGAATACCTCATTAGTTTGAGCATGTTCTCCTGGTCCAATTTCTTTTCCTGCAAAAGGCTTCAAAGAGTCTTGTCCTAAAATTTTTCTAGCTACATGAATACATTCTATTGTTTGTTTTAAATCATCCTCATGTTCTAGATAATTAAATTGAATTTTTGGATAATCATATGGGTTTGAGCTGTTTAAAGTTATATGACCTCTACTTTTTGGATGGTTTGGACTTGCATGTAACTGGTAACCATGCCTATCTGGATCAACTAATCCATGATCGATTACAAATGCAGGAAAAAAATGAAATTGAATATTTGGATACTCTCTTTCTGGAGATGATTTGCAAAATCCTCCAGCTTCTAAGAAAGAAGTAGAACAAGGACCACTTCTATTCAAAAACCATTGAATTCCAATTCTAACCATATTTAACTTATTAACGTATGAGTATAAGGTGTCTTTAGTTTTGCATTCTTGCTGAACATAAGTTTCCAAGTGATCCTGTAAGTTTTTTCCAACACCATCTAAGTTGTGAACAACACTAATTCCTTTATCTTTTAAGTGTTGGCTTGGACCAATTCCAGAAAGCATTAGTAATTGTGGTGAATTAATTGCACCTCCACTTAAAATTACTTCTTTATTGGCATAAATCTTTTCGACTTTATTTTTTATTTTTACTTCAATCCCAATTGCTTTTTTTCCATCAAAAATGATCTTCTCAACAAAAGCTTCTGTAAATACTTTAAGGTTTTTTCTTTTTTTAGCAGGATTTAAATAATACTTAGATACACTTGCTCTTTCTCCCTTATGAATAGTAACATCGTACATTCCAAAACCTTCTTGTTCTTTACCGTTCATATCATTATTTATTTTGTAACCTGCTTCACCAGCTGAATCGACAAATGCTTTGAATAAAGGGTTTTTATTTTTAGATTGGTTTACTGGTAGTATTCCACTGCCACCCCGATATTCATTTTCTCCTTCAGACCATGTTTCAATTTTTTTAAAATAGGGAAGAACTTTTTCATAAGACCAATCTTCCAATCCAAATGATGCCCATCTTTGATAATCATTCGGGTTACCTCTTACGAATACCATTCCATTATGCGCAGAACATCCACCAATCATTTTTCCTCTAGGACAGAATAATCTTCTGTTATGTAAGTGAGGTTCTGGTTCTGAATAATATTTGTAGTTATACTTTGGATCATGCATTGTGTATAAAATCGCAAGAGGCATGTTGACTTTCCAGATATCACTAGGTTTCCCAGCTTCAAATATGGCTACATTGTTTTGATCATTTTCTGTTAATCGATTTGCAAGTACACAGCCTGCACTTCCAGCGCCGATGATTAAATAATCGAAATTCATATAAGTTTTGAACTTAACAACTTTTCATAGTCATGAATAGATTTCATTTTTATGTCAGTTCTTTTAGCGGCTTCGTCAAACTTTCGGAGTAGAATTGATGGCTTAAAGTAAGATTTATTCTCAAACTTTTTACTTTCTTTGTCATTTAAAACTCCACCTTGTAATTTGAGGCTAATTTTTGACGCATCTGATAAAAAATCAAAATATTTTTTATCTCTAGCTAAATAACGTTTAGCCAAAACATGGTATTTAATTGGCTCAACAATTTTTTGTCCAAAAAATTTTTTTAAATACTGATATCCAATATTTTCATGCTCTCCGTCTAATTTATTTTTAACTAATTCTTCAGGATCTTCTAAAAGAAAATGACCATAGTCATGAAGCAAACATGCGCAAATTAAATCATCATTACATTTAGCTTTTTCAGCTAGCATGGCAGACTGAATCATATGCTCTGACATAGTTACTTTCTCTCCAATGTACAAAGATTTATTATTTATAAAATTTGAAATGATTTTATAAATTATCTTCATTTATTATTGCGGATGATCCCCTTCAACAGCTATACGATCCATTACTCTTTCAAAACCGAGCCCTTTATTTGGATAAAAATCAGCAATAGCATAATGCTGAACACTTCTATTATCCCAAATAGCCACTGCATTTTCGGTCCATTTAAATCTACAAGTAAGATCTAATCTTGCCTGATGTTCAAATAAATAATTTAATATCTTTTTACTTTCCTCTTTGTCCATACCAACAATTTCTTTTGTGTAAGTCCAATTTACAAAAAGAATTTTTTTACCTGTTTCTGGATGAGTTCTTAAAATTGGATGAGTGTTTGAGTATTCGTCCATATTTCCATTACTTTGCATTGCTTTATATTTATCAAGGAAAAACCCACCTCCTAGTGAGGAATGAACTGCTTTTTTATTTTTAATTTTATTTTTTATCTCTTCTTCTAGGGTCTCCCATGCAAGTTCCATGTTTGAGAAAACAGTATCTCCTCCAACTGGTGGAATTTTAATTGATTTTAAAATTACAGCTTTAGTTGGTTTTTCGTTATAGCTAACATCTGAATGCCAACCCTCACCCCATTGTGTTTTTTCTTCAGGCTTTTTTATTATTCTTATTATTTCGGGGAATTCGCTTAAACCTCTTACATAAGCATGTGTTTCTAATGGTCCAAATTTTGAAGCTAGAGCAACATGTTGTTCTGATGTCAAAGGTTGATTTCGAAAAAAAATAACTTTGTGTTCTAATAATAAGTTATTTATTTTTTTAAAATTTTCATCTGAAACGTCAGTCAAGTCAATTCCACTTATTTCAGCACCTAATGCTCCCGATAATAATTTTACATCAATCATTTTTTAAGTTTTCCAATAATGGATAAATTGTCAGAATTAAATTCATTTTTATTTTCATTTATAAAGTCATCCATAATTTTAATTTTTTCATCTTCAAATTCTGTAACTTTTCTTTTACTAAGATCAATATAAAGCGCTAACATTTCAATAGTTGCTGATAATTTTTTTGATGATTTTTCAATCATTTCCATCTTGAAATGTAATCTCTTTTTATCATGATCAAAGAAGGTTAAAACAATTTCTACTTCATCTCCCTCTTTAACTTCACCATCATATGTAGTGCGAGTTTCAACAACCATGGTACTTCTTTGGGTATCCTTTGCTGATTTTTCACCCATCTTAAATTTTTCTAGAATGATTTCCCAAGTCTGATCAAAAACTAAGACATAGTAAGCCATGTTCATATGATTATTATAATCAGTCCATTCTTTTTTGATTGTTTGGTTTGTTATGTGAAAAGACATTTTTTTATTCCCTCGTCCTTTTTATAATAGTATAAATCTTACTTAAAATGAACAACAAGGTATTCATATCATGTGCTGTTACGGGGTCTGGAGATACCGCAAGCAAACATCCAGATTTACCAAAAACACCAGAACAAATTGCTAAAGCATCAATTGAAGCTGCAAAAGCAGGAGCTGCTATTGCTCATATTCATGTGAGGGAGGAAGACGGAACTCCAAGTAGAAGATTAGAGTTATATAAAGAGGTTGTAGATAGAGTTCGTTCAAGTGATACAGATGTGATTTTGAATTTAACAACTGGTATGGGTGGAGATTTAGATATTGGTCAAGGCAAAGACCCATTGGAGTTTGGACCAATGACTGATATGGCAAATGTTATGGAAAGAATTGCAAATGCTGAGCAATTTTTACCAGAGATTTGCACTTTAGATTGTGGAACTTTAAACTTTGGTGATAGTTCAGTTATAACCGTTAATACTCCAAATGATTTAAGAAAAGCTGCAAAAAGATTGAAAGAAATTAAAGTAAAACCTGAAATCGAGGCGTTTGATTTAGGCAATATGTGGTTCGGTGCACAGCTATATAAAGAAGGATTGCTGGATGATCCGCCTATGTTTCAAATGTGTTTAGGAATTCCTTGGGGAGCACCAGCTACTCCATTAGCAATGCAAGCTATGAAAGATATTATGCCAAAAGAAGGTGTGTGGTCAGGCTTTGCAATTTCAAAAAATGAGATGCCATTTGTAGCACAAACAGTAATTATGGGCGGTAATCCCAGAGTAGGTTTAGAAGATAATTTATATTTATCTAAAGGTAAACTGGCAACAAATGCCCAATTAGTTGAAAAGGCAATTAGAATTGTTGAAGATCTAGGTGTATCAACAATGACACCCGCAGAAACAAGAGAGAAGTTAAAACTTGTTAAACACAAGTAATGCAAAATATTAAAAAAGTTGCAATAATTGGAACCGGGGTAATTGGGACAGGGTGGATCATACGTTGTTTGGCTCATAACAAAATTGTTTATGCATACGACAAAGATATAAAATCAAAAAAAAATTTAATATCAGAAATAAAAAGAACTTGGCCATTTGTAAAAAAACTATTTAATAAAAAAAAATTAAATCTAAAAAATTTTAATTTTTTTACTTCAATAGAACCAACATTAAAAGACGTAGATTTTATTCAGGAGTGTGCAACTGAAAATTATTCTTTAAAAACTAAATTGATTAGCACTATTGGAAAATATGCAAAATCTAATTCAATAATTGCTTCAAGCTCATCGGGTTTGTTGCCAACTAGAATTTATTCAAAATGTAAAAATCCAGATAGGGGAATAATTGGACATCCATTCAATCCTGTATATTTGTTACCTGCTGTAGAAATTGTTCCAGGTAAGAGAACTTCAAAAAAAAATTTAAATTTAGCTAAAAAATTTTACAAATCAATTTCTATGAATCCAATTATGGTTAAAAATGAATTACCTGGATATTTGTCTGACAGATTACAAGAAGCTTTATGGAGAGAAGGGCTACATATCATTAATGAAGGATATGCAACTACTGAAGAATTAGATAGAGCGATTGAAGATGGCCCGGGATTAAGATGGTCTTTGATGGGCACATTTTTAACCTTTCATCTTGCTGGAGGAAAAACGGGAATGAAACATATGTTGGAACAATTTGGACCTGCTTTAAAATTACCATGGACTAAATTAAAGGCTCCAAAGCTATCAAAAAAATTATCTTCAAGACTTATAACAGGAACAGCAAAACAGACTAAAGGTAAATCGGTTGCAATGATATCTAATATTAGAGACCAGTATTTGGTTGATATTCAAAAGTTAAGAAAGAAATACGAAAAAAAATTAAGGTAAATTAATCATTTCTTTCTGTATGACCATCTACAGAAATTACTTGTCCCGAAACCTTATTTGAGTCGTCTGAAATCAAAAATGCACACATCTTTCCTATATCCTCTTCAAGAATCCACTTTTTCATAGAACTCATTGAAATAAAATCCCTTTCAATTTTTTTCGATGAAACTTTAGTAAATTTTGCTTTATCTCTTATCACTCTTTTCATTCTTTCACCTTTGATTGAACCAGGGCATACTGCATTAACTCTTATATTGTATTTTCCAAGTTCCATTGCGAGAGTTTTGGTAATTCCAATAATTGCCCATTTACTTGCTGCGTAAGGCGATCTTAAAGGAAAACCAAGTATTCCAGCAGTTGATGAAATATTTATTATTGATCCATTTCTAGACTTTTTAATTAAAGGTATAGCCTTTTTAGTAAAATAAAAATGACTGTTAATATCTATCTGAATAGTTCTTTCCCAATCTCTAGAATTAAGTTTTTCTAGTGATCCAGTTGGTCCAGCAACTCCAACATTATTTATCAAAGCATCAATTTTTTTAGTTTTTTTAATTATTTTTTTAAAAAAATCCAATACTTGGCTTTCGTCAGAGGCATCACAATTATATTTAAACAGCCTCTTATTTATAAGAGGATGTTTGTTTAATTTATTTAGGGATTTATTATCAATATCGCAAAGGTAAACATATGCTCCACGAGAAAGACAAACCTTAGCTGTTGCCAAACCTATACCAGATGCACCTGCAGAAATTATAATTTTTTTATTTTTTAATGATTTGTTAACCATTAATTATGATTTTGTTAATGATGTCTGTAATTCTTTATTAGATATATAACCTTTAACATTTCCACTTTTGTCAACCACTTCACAATTAGAATTAGAGCATACAATTTGAGGTAAAAACTCCTCAATAAATTGATCTTCATTAACTTTTATTAAGTTAGATTTATCTATATCGTTAGATTCATTAACACTCTTCATTATAATTTTAGCTTTAATTACTTTTGCTCTATTAACGTCTTTAACAAATGCCTTAACATAATCATCAGCTGGATTCATTATAATATCTACTGGCGTTCCAACTTGAACAAGTTTACCAGCATTTAATATTCCAATGTGATCACCAAGTCTTAAAGATTCATCTAAATCATGAGTAATAAATACAATTGTTTTTTTTAATTCTGATTGAAGATCTAGTAGTTGTTTTTGCATATCACTTCTAATTAAAGGATCTAAAGCACTAAAAGCTTCATCCATTAACATGATATCACTATCAGTAGCAAGCGCTCTTGCTAAACCAACCCTTTGTTGCATTCCCCCAGATAATTGATTTGGAAATTGATTTTCAAATCCTGTTAAACCAACAGCATCAATTTTTTCCATAGCTACACTATGTCTTTCCTCTTCTGCTTTGCCTTGCATTTCCAATCCATAACCTACGTTCTGTAAAACAGTTTTATGCGGGAACAAACCAAATCTCTGAAACACCATACTCATTTTATGTCTTCTGAAGTCAATTAGTTGTTCTTTATTTAATGACATTACATTTGTTCCTTCTACTAAAATTTCTCCGTCAGTGGGATCGATTAATCTATTTAAATGCCTAATTAGAGTTGATTTTCCAGATCCTGACAAACCCATACAAACAAAAGTTTCTCCTTCTTCTATTTTTAATGACACATTATCAAGACCAACTGTATGACCAGTTTGTTCTAAAACTTCTTCTTTGTTCGCTCCATCTTTTACCATAGGCATTACAGATTGAGGATTGTTCCCAAAGATTTTATAAACATTATTAATCTCAATTTTAGACATTATTTACCTTTCTTTGTATTTGGTGCTGTTCTCTCTTGTAGTGTTTCTCCATAAGATTGAGTTATCCTATCAAGAACTATTGCTAGAAGCACAATTGCGATCCCTGCTTCAGCAGCTCTTCCTACATTTAATTGTTGAAGTCCAAGTAAAACTTCATCTCCTAAACCTCTAGTACCTATCATCGATGCAATAACAACCATCGCCAATGCCATCATTGTACACTGATTAATTCCTTGCATAATATTTGGCAAAGCTAATGGCATTTGTACTCCCCATAGTTTTTGTTTTTTACTTGCGCCAAATGCATCTGCAGCTTCAATAACCTCAGTATCAACAAGCCTAATTCCTAAATCTGTTAGTCTTACTAAAGGAGGAACTGCATAAATAAATGTAGCTATAATAGCTGGAACTGCTCCTAAACCAAATAACATAATACCTGGAATTAAATAACAGAAACTTGGAATCGTTTGCATTAAATCTAAAACTGGCAAAATAACATTTCTTGTTCTTGCACTTCGTGCCATAGCTATTCCCAATGGAATGCCCGCAACAACACAAAGAAATATACCAATTAACATTATTGCTGTTGTTTCAATTGCTTTTTGCCAAAATATCGGGTGAAGAAAACCTATAAAAAAAGTGCAAAATCCTACAAATACTGTTGTTCCAATTTTTCTTCCACTTGCAAAGTAAGTTAGAACAACTACACCAAGTATAACCAGTGGCCATGGAGCTTGAATTAAAAAGTTTTTTACAAGCATTAACATATATAAAAGAACATTATTAATAGCTTCAAATATGTACCCATATTTTTCGTTAAGTGTTTTGAAGCCAGAATTAATCCAATTCATTAATGGTAAATCTAACCATTTTGGCCATTTACCTCCTAGCCAAGAAAAATCATTTAATAATTCTCCAATATTGTCAGGTTTTCTTTTTGACTGAGAATAGCTAGTTATTAATAACCATACAAAAATAACCAACAAACCAATATTAAAAAATATTTTTTTATTTTTCTTTAATGCTTCCATATTTGTTTTTTACTTAAAGAAAGAGCCCCGAAGGGCTCTATCTTACAAATTTAATTTAGTGATTATAATGCTGCTGAAACTTTTTTAGCAACATCAGCTGGTACCCAGTCTTTCCACATAGTTTCTGTTTTCAAGAACTCTATTGCAGTAGCTTCCATATCACCACCTGACTCATCTTCATAGAATGCTAACATTTTGTTAACAGTAGCTGTTGGAACTGTATATTTTCCAATAAACTCATTTTCTTTTGGATGAGCTTTTGCCCATGTTGCAAGTACAGACTTAGTTAAAGCCATATCTCTATATTCACATGCGCATGAAGGTTTATAAGCATCTGGTCCGTTAGCTTTGATATCTTCAACAACTGCAGACATATTATCCCAGCAAGTTTGATCAAATTTTGGTTCAGTTAATCTTACTAGATCAACTTTACCCATTAAACCAGTTGGTGCCCAGTAGTAAGTGAAGATTGGTTTTTTCTTAGCAAATGCACCTGCTATAGCAGCATCTAATGCCCCTCCTGAACCTGGATCAAAGTTTGTATAGTATTTATCTAAACCATACTCTTTTTGTTTAACCAAGTTAACAGTGTAGCAAGTCCAACCAGATATACAGCTAGTCATTCTACCTTTTGAAGGATCTTCTGGATCTTTAAATAGCGCAGCTATTTTTGGATCTTTCATATCTTCAACAGATTTTAAATTGTATTTATCAGCAGTAGTTTTATCTACATAGAATGCTTGCTGAGAGTCTGGCGTGTTTGTTCCCATATGGATAATTGTACCCGCTTCTTCATGAGGCTTATAATTACCAATGATATTATCGTACCAAACTTCAGTAATAACATCTAATTGACCATCGTAATGAGCGGCCATAATAGGTGTAGTACTTCCCTTAGTTACAGACACTTCACAACCGTATCCTTTTTCAAGTATGAAAGTAGTGATAGCTGTGTGGATGTTAGCACTGCTCCAGTCAAAATCTCCCAATCTTGCCTTACAATCACCAGCATTTGCATTACTTACAATCAAAGATGAAAGAAGGAAAATTGAGAATGTTAATCTCTTTAAAAACTTCATTAAATTATCTCCTTAAGGTTAAGTTTTAATACCGAGATTTAATAATGAATGTAGATAAAAAACAAGCTTTGAATTATTAATACAACTATTAATTGAGTTGATTTGATTACTCTTTTATATAAAAATTAAGTGTGAGCTCAATTTCTAAACTAGAAAAAAATTCAACGTATTTAAAAGTTATTTGGAATGATGGTCAAGAGAGCAAGTTTAATTACCTTTGGCTAAGAGATAATTGTCCAACTGCTCATGATAAAGATTCGAGACATAGAATGTTTAATATTCTGGAAGTCTCACAAAACATTAATCCCACAAAATATTCTATAAGTTCTGATGGAAAATTAGAAATTGAATGGAGCGAAGGAGACCATACAAGCTATTATGATCCAAAATGGTTAAGAGAAAATTGTTATACTTTAAAAAATAAGCAAAAGTATGTCTCACCTTATAAACTTTGGGATAGCTCTTTAGAAAAGAACTTAAAATCTATTCAAATTGATCATGATGAAATTGTAAATTCGGACGATGGTTTGATTAAATGGTTAGAGCTTTTACATTATACTGGAATAGCTATTGTTAAAAAAGCTCCAGTAGAAAAAAACTCTGCATTAAAAGTTCTAAATCGTATAAGTCATACTCGAGAAACTTTTTTTAAAACACCTTTTGAAGTAATTAATATTCCAAAGCCAAATAATTCTGCGTATACAGCGCACGCTTTAAGAAATCATATGGATTTACCTTGGTTTGAAAATCCGCCTGGTTATCAATTTTTACACTGTTTGATAAATTCAGCGAAGGGTGGCGACTCATCTGCTGTTGATGCATTTGCTGTGGCAGATTATTTAAAAAATAATGAAAAAGATACTTTTGATATATTGGTAAATACTCCGCTTAAATTTAGAGATAAAGACTACACTCAAGAAGCAGTTAGAAGTGTCTATGGCACTGCAATATCACTTACTAAAGACGGAGATTACAATGATATTCGTTATAGTATTGCAACACTAGATGCTCTTGATTGTCATCCAGATATAATGGACTCAGTTTATAAAGCTCATCATCGATTTGGAAATTTATTGCATGATGCTAAATTTCAAATCAATTTTAGACTAGAGCCAGGTGATATTTTTTCATTTAACAATAGAAGATTGCTTCATGGAAGAACTGAGTTTGATCCTAATTCTGGTCATAGACATCTCCAAGGATATTACATGGATAGAGATGAAATAATTGGAAGATTAAAATATCTTAAAAGTTATTAACAGATACAACCTGATTTAGAAAAATAATATATTTTAATATTTAAGTAATTTTAATTTAACGTTATCTTAACAGTTATATTTTACTTAATTGTAAATACATAAATTAAAAAGAGAGGGAAAAAATGAAAAAAATACTTAGTATTTTAACTATTCTATTTACATTCTCTTTTACATCACACAGTTATTCAAAGACAGAAATTCATTGGTGGTACGGAAACAGTGGTTTTCTTGGTGATGTAATTATTGAAATTGCAAATAGATTTAATGCTTCACAAGATCAATATACGGTCATTCCTACAGGTAAAGGAAGTTATGAAGATAACATGGCAGCAACTATTGCTGCATTTAGAGCAGGAGACCAACCACACTATTCACAGGTTTATGATGCTGGTGCTGCGATAATGGTAGCGCAAGTTAAAAATGGTGTTGTCATTGGTTTTGAAGATATGGCAGAGAAATATGGAATTAAAGTCGACGCAGACAATTATATTCCAGGAATTAAAAATTTCTATGCTGACTCTGATGGGAAAATGATTGGTGTTCCTTTTAATAGTTCAACTTGTTTAATGTATGCAAACATGGACATCTTGAAAAAAGTAGGAATTGAATCAGTTCCAAAAACTTACGAAGAATTTGAAGCTATGGCTCCAAAGATTAAAGCTGCTGGATACATACCTTTAGTTCAAAGTCACTTTCCTTGGATCTGGACAGAAAATTTCTTTTCAAGACATAATCTACTTATGACTGATGGAAACAATGGTTACGATGCTGTTCCAACAAAAACTTTATTTGCTGAAACAGATGCATTTGTAATGCATTGGAAAAAAGTTAAGGAATGGTATGAAAAAGGCTTTTATGGTTATAAAGGAAGAGCATGGGGAGATAACCAAGCTCCATTTATAGCTGGTGAAGCTGCGTTTTGGTTTGGTTCAGCTGCATCTTTTGGTGGAATGAAAGGTGTTGTGCCTAACTTTACAGTAAATCATATTCCTTACTGGGATTCTGTAACAGGTGGTAAAGAGTATCCAACGTTTATCGGTGGTGCTGCTAACTGGATATTAAATGGTCATACAGAAGAAGAGTATAAAGGACTTGCTAAATTTATAGAATTTATGGGTTCTCCAGAAATGGATCTGTATTATCATAATATGACTGGTTACTCTGCAGTTACTAAAGGTGGTATAGCGTTAGCTGAAACTATAAACTTCTATAGAGCTTCTCCATATCATAAAGCAGTTGGTGAACAATTAAGCTTAGAAGGTTCGACTATTCCTGGTGGATATAGAGCTGGTAACTGGCCACAAATTCGTGAAGTAATTTACGAAAATGTTGAGCCAATGTTAAACGGCAAAATATCAATCGAAAAAGGATTGAAGAACATGGATAAAGGTGCAGCTAAATTGTTAAAACAATTTGCTAAAACTTTATAATTAATAATTTAAATAAGGAGGGTATTGATTTACCCTCCTTATTTTTTATTTTACTTATATGAAAAAAGTCCAATTTAAATCTAGCTATTCACAATATTTATTCTTAGCGCCTCAGTTAGGAATTTTATTAATTTTTTTATATTGGCCAATCATACAAACTTTCAAAGATGCATTTACAATGCAAGATGCTTTTGGATTTGGAGCGACGTTTGTATGGTTTGATAATTTTTTATTTATTTTTGATGATCCAGCTTATTTCATAGCTTTCAAATTTACTATTATTTATAGTTTTGTAATTACATTAATTACAGGCTCAATTGGATTATTGCTTGCCGTTCAGGCAAATAATGTAATGCATGGTAAAAGCACTTATAAAACACTTTTAATTTGGCCTTATGCAATTGCGCCTGCGGTTGTGGGTGTAATGGCAAATTATTTTTTTAGTGAAAGATTTGGACTTCTTTATCATTTATTTCACGATCTTTGGGGATTTAATTGGTATGAAAGTGTTTTTGACTCTTATATTTATGTAATAATAGCTGGTTCTTGGAAGCAAATCAGTGCTAATTTCATTTTCTTTTTGGCAGGACTTCAAGCTATACAAAAATCTGTAATTGAAGCATCCATGATTGACTGTAAAAACAGTTTTAGAAGATTTTGGACAATTACATTTCCATTATTAATGCCAACTACATTTTTTTTAATAATTATTAATATAACATATGCTTTCTTTGATACATTTGGAATTATTGATACCACAACAATAGGTGCTCCTTCAGGTGAAACAAGAACTCTAGTTTATAAAGCCTACATGGATGGATTTAGAGGACTAGATTTAGGAAGTGCAGGGGCTCAATCAATAATGATGATGTTGATTGTATTAGTAATTACAATTTTTCAATTTAGATATATCGAAGGGAAAATACATTATAATTAATGACTAGATTTATCACATCAAGTTTTTCACATTTAATTTTACTTATTGGAATACTTATCATGGTAGTTCCTGTATGGATGATTTTTGCTAGCTCAACTCACACAAGTTCAATGATTAATATGAATGGTCTTCAAATGTTTTTAGGAGATAGCTTTTACGAAAACTACTTAAGGGTTTTATTATATCAGGGTGGTTTTTTTAAGGAGATAACAGCATTAAAAATGTTTTTTAATAGTTTTATAATGGCAACCGGAGTTGCAATATTATCTGTTGTTACATCTTTAATGGCTGCGTATGCTTTGGTTTATTATAGAATAAAACATGCAACGTTATTGTTTTGGATAATATTTATTACAATTTTAGTACCACTAGAGTTAAGAATTTTTCCTACATATTCAGTAATGGCTGAGCTTAATCTAGTAAATTCTTACTTTGGATTAATAGTTCCTATATCAGCCTCAGCTATAGCAACATTATTCTTTCGACAATTTTATAAAACTGTACCAGATGAATTACTTGAATCCGCAAAACTTGATGGGGCGAATACTTGGAGATTTTTTGTTGATTTTTTAATTCCTTTGTCAAAAACAATGATAGTAGCAATGTTAATATTTATGTTTGTTTTTGGTTATAATCAGTACTTATGGCCGCTATTGGTAACAACTTCAGAACAATATTGGACAGTGGTTATGGGACTAAAAATGATGTCAGGATCTATTGTTCATCGTTTTGCTTTCGTGATTATGTCTATGGTTCCACCAATTTTAATTATAATTGTGTTACAGAAACATTTTATTAAGGGGGTTTTTCAAGATAAATGAAAATTAAACCACTTCAAATAATAGCTCATATTATTTTAATATTAGGAGTCTTGTTAATGGTAGTTCCTATTTGGATATCTTTTGCAAGTTCTTCGCATGATTCTGTAACTATACTGACGGAAGGTATGAAGTTTCATATAGGTGATCAGCTAGCAAGAAACTATAACGAAGTTTTAAATGAAAAAGGTGGTTGGTCAGAAGAAGTGACTGCTGCAAAAATGTTTATTAATAGTTTTATAATGGCATTAGGAATTGCAACACTTAAAGTTGCTATTTCTGCTATGTCAGCTTACGCATTAGTTTATTATAGATTTAAATTAGCTGTACCAATTTTTTGGCTAATCTTCATTACTCTACTTGTTCCTTTGGAGGTAAGAATTTTTCCAAGCTATAAAATTGTATCTGACTTAGGTTTAACAAATTCATATACAGGCCTTATTCTTCCATTAGTTGCCTCAGCAACAGCAACTTTTTTCTTCAGACAATTTTACAAAACAATTCCAGATGAACTCTTGGAGTCGGCAAAATTAGATGGAGCAAATGGTTGGAGTTTTTTCATAGATTTCTTGGTTCCATTATCAAAAACTATGATAGCAGCAATGTTTATATTCATGTTTGTATATGGATATAGCCAATATTTATGGCCGCTAATAATGACAACTGCAGAAGAATATTGGACTGTTGTAATGGGAATGAAAATTATTTACACAGAAAGCTACGAGGGAGTTGCTCTGCCAAGAACAGCAGAAAGATTTGCGTATATTATTTTGTCAATGATTCCACCTGTTTTAGTAGTAGTATTTTTACAAAAATGGTTCATAAAAGGATTAATTCAAACGGAGAAATAAATGAGTTTTTTAGATTTAAAAAATGTGACTAAGATTTACCCAAACGGAACTAAGGCTGTTCACGAAACTTCATTAAGTATTAATGAAGGAGAGTTTATGGTTTTTGTGGGACCTAGTGGATGTGGAAAATCGACTTTATTAAGAATGGTTGCAGGTTTAGAGGATATTACAGAGGGTGATATTAATCTTGATGGAAAATTAATGAACGAAGTTGATCCATCTGAAAGAGATGTAGCAATGGTGTTTCAGAACTATGCATTGTACCCGCACATGAACGTTTATAATAATTTAGCTTATGGTCTAAAAAATAGAGGAATTGACAAAGAAACAATCGAGCAAAAAGTAAATGATGCAGCTAAGCTGTTACAAATTTCAGATTATTTACAGAGAAAACCTTCAATGTTATCTGGAGGTCAAAGACAAAGAGTTGCTATGGGTAGAGCAATTGTAAGAAATCCAAAAATATTCTTATTTGACGAACCTCTTTCAAACTTAGATGCAAAATTAAGAATTCAGATGAGGCTTGAAATAAAAAAACTTCAACAAAAAGTTGGAGTAACAAGTATATTTGTTACGCATGATCAAGTTGAGGCCATGACACTTGCTGATAGATTGGCAGTAATTAATAATGGAATTATTGAACAACTTGGTACTCCTATCGAGATATATGATAATCCAAAATCTTTATTTGTTGCTGGTTTTATTGGTTCACCACAAATGAATTTTTTAGATGGTAATTTAAAAAATAAGACATTATCTGCAGAAGGTTTTGAAATTAAAGATATTAATAGTGACTATGAGGGAGAAGTTACACTAGGAATTAGACCCGAGCATTTAATTCAAACTGAAAATGGTTTAATTAATTTAAAAGTAGACTTAGTGGAACAGCTTGGTTCAGATAATCTTGTTTATGGTCAATTGAAAAATAAAAAAGACTTTTGTTATAGGTGTCCAGGAAATCAAACTATTGAAAAAGGTTCTAATTTAAGTCTAAATATTGAGAACAATAAACATTATATTTTTGATAAAAGCACCGGTAAAAGAGTTAACTAAATTTGATTTTAAGCAAACCAAATCATATAAAAATTTACGGACACCGAGGAGCTAGGGGAGATCTTCCTGAAAATACTTTAGAGAGTTTCAAATATTTATTTGAAAATAATATTAATGCATACGAAACAGATATTTTGATCTCCAAAGATCTTGTTCCTGTAATTACTCACGACTTTAGATTAGATCCAAGTTTAACAAAAGATAATGAGGGAAATTGGATAGAGGATGAAAATATAAAAATATTTGATTTAACTTATGAAGAACTTTTAAAGTTTGACGTAGGTTCGGTAAATAAATTATCCAGGTATGGAAGAAGATTTATTAATCAAAAAAAATTAGAAAACCAAAGGATACCAAAACTTTCTGAGTTATTAGATTTATCATCAAAAAATTTATCTGAAAATTTATTAATAAATCTGGAAATTAAATCTACACCCGATGAAGAAAATCTAACACCAGTTCCAGAGGAAATGGTAAAACTAGTTATGCGTGAAGTAACTAAATCAAATTTAAAAAATAAAATAATTATTTCTTCATTTGATTGGAGAACACTGACAGAAATAAAAAATCATTACCCTGAAATTTCAAGAGGTTATTTAACATATCAACAACAGGTAGGAATGAAAATTAAAAATACGATTTATAACAGATCTCCATGGATGAGTTACTTACCTTTTTTTGAAAATCATGAATTACCGAAAATCATAAAATCACAAGGTGGAGAAGCTTGGCATCCTTACCATAAAGATATTACAAAAAAACTTGTCGATATTTCTCATCAAGAGGATTTACCAATAAATGTATGGACAGTTAATAAAGAGTACGACATGTTAAAAATGGTTGAGTATGGTGTAGATGGTATCATGACAGATTATCCATTAAGGCTGAAAGAACTTTGTGAGAAAGAAAATATAAACTGGTTTTAGTTTATTTTAATGGATTTAAATATAGTTAATAACCAAGAGCAATTTTTAGCAGGAAAACTTGTAGGATATACTTTAAAAGGTGCGGAAAATAAATTTGATGACAAAGGAAATCCTTTACCATTTCCAGGCTGCACAATAATTTGCAATATTCCTCTTAATACCGATTTATCTGATCAAATAATTAGTTTCCAAAAAAATATAGAAAATTTTAATCCTGAAAAAACTTATTTCTATTTACCTCCATCCAGTTTTCATATGACATTATTTGATTGTTGTAATTTAAATACTAAAAACACCAATTATTGGCCATCAGATATAGATCCTGATATGCATTACAAAGATATAGCTGTTGAATTAAATAAAAGAATTGAAAACTATAATTTTCCAGAGGAATTTAATTTTAAACTAAAAATGTTTTTTGGTGGTTATAGTATTATTTTAGAACCATTTTCTGAAAAGGATGAAAAAATATTAAGAAATTGTAGAGATGAACTAAGTAGCTTATTAAAAATTAAATTTGAAAACCATCAAAGATATACTTTCCATATTACTTTGGCATATATCTTGAGAGAACTTAATCAAATTGAAATAAAAAATTTAATTGAATTTAATAAACAATTATCGTTTGACTTTAGTAAAAAATTTCCAAAAATTACTTTCACAAGACCTGAAATGTGTACTTTCGAAGATATGCTAGAATTTAAAAGTATTAATCTTTCCAGCCTGTAACAGTTTTTACTTCTAAATATTCTTCAAGCCCCCAAACTCCACCTTCTCTTCCATTTCCTGATTGTCTGTATCCCCCAAATGGTGTGCCTGCGTCAGCTGCATTTCCATTGATATAAACACATCCTGATCTTAGTTTTTTTGCAACTCTATGAGCTTTCTCTCTATCTTCAGTTTGTAAATAATTTCCTAAACCATAAGATGTATCATTTACAATATTTACTGCCTCATCTTCATTTTCAAAAGGTATTATGGAAAGCACTGGACCAAAAATTTCCTCTTTTGCAATTCTCATTTCATTTGTTACATTTGTGAAAATAGTTGGTTTAATAAAATAACCTTTATTTAATCCATTAGGCAACTCTGGCCCACCCGCAGATAATGTTGCTCCTTCTGATATTCCGCTTTCGATTAAATTTATAATTTTATCATACTGTGTTTTAGAAATAACTGGACCAATATGATCTCCGTTTTTTGATGCTTGATCTACATTTATCTTACTGGCTTCATCTACTGCCTCTTCCACTGCTCTTTTATAAATAGATTTTTCAACTAACATTCTTGTTGGTGCATCACATGACTGACCAGAATTACTCATTACATTTCTTATACCATCTCTAACTGCATTTTTATAACTATCGGCAAAAACTATATTTCCACCTTTGCCACCAAGTTCTAAGCAAACTCTTTTTATTGTTTCGGCTGCATTTTTCGAAATTAGTCGTCCAGCACGTGTTGAACCTGTAAAAGAAACCATATCAATATCGGGATGGCTAGATATTTGAGTTCCAACTCCTGCACCATCTCCATTTACTAGATTAAATACTCCTTTTGGGAAACCAACTTCATCAATCATTTCTGCAAATAGCATTCCTGAAAGTGGTGCTATTTCTGATGGCTTTAGAATCATTGTGCATCCAGTTGCAAAGGCAGGAACTACTTTGAGAGCTATTTGGTTGATTGGCCAATTCCAAGGAGTAATTAAACCGCAAACTCCGATTGGCTCATAATAAATATGGTTATTTGACTTTTGATCAAAATGTTCATCAAATTTGAAGTCTTTTAGTCTTAAAATAAAATCTTCTAAGTGTGCTTGCCCAGATCCAGTTTGAACATCTGTTGCCCAATCCATTGGTGCTCCCATTTCTAACGAAATAGCCTCAGCCATTTCACCAAATCTTTTTTTATAAACTACCAATAATTTTTCCAGCAAATCCAACCTTTCTTCTTTGCTAGTTTCTTTCCAGGTTTCAAATGCAGATTTTGCAGCTTTAACTGCTTTATCTGTGTCTTTTTTTGAACCCAATGAAATAATTGCACAAGGATCCTCATTGCAAGGATTAATTACCTCAAAGTCATTTTTTTCTACTGGATCATCCCATTTACCATTTATGTAAAATTTTCTTTTATCTAACATTTAATAATCTTAGCATATTTATTAAATTTCATAGCCTTTTTCTTCAGGTTCATTATCCACAAGCTCATCAGGAAAACCTTCAGCCCTAAATTCAATTTTATTTAAATCTTCCATTCTTTTTACAATCATCGAAGACCATGCTCTTGAACCATATTTTTCTTGTCCATCTCTAAATATCTCAACTATCTTTGGAGAAATTTCTAAAGGAGCATTTAATTTTTTAGCTAGATTGTCAAACAAACTAGTATCTTTTAAAACAAGATCCATTGTAAAATTAATATTATAAGAACCATTTAAAATAACCTGACTTTCTGTTTCATGGACAAACGAATTTCCAGATGAAACTGCTATACCTTTAAATGCTGTAGTTAGATCTAAATTTGATTTTTTCGCAACAGTCCATGCCTCACCTAAAGCTACCAAATGAACTGATGCCAAATAATTTGTTATAACTTTAAGAACTGACGCACTCCCTAATTCCCCAGTATGTAAAACTTTTCTACCCATTACAGTTAAGGCAGGTAATATTCGTTCAAAAGCTTTTCTATCTCCTCCTACAAATATAGCAATATTACCTGTGGCTGCTCTATGACATCCTCCACTAACAGGTCCATCTAGTGGGATAGCTTTTTTTGATATTACTTTATTTCCAAGTCTTTTAACCTCATCCTCATCTGTTGTGCTCATTTCTAACCAAATTTTATTTTCTGATAAACCATTTAAAACTCCATCTTCACTTTCCATAACCTCTGCAGAAACTTTTGGAGAAGGGAGAGAAGTAATAATTAAATCAGATTGTTCTGCTAATTCTTTAGGAGATTTTGCAATTTTAGCTCCAAGCTTTTTAAATAAATTAGTTAAACCTTCATCTATATCTCTAATAGTAACATCAAAATTATTTCTTATTAAGCTTCCAGCTAGTTTACCGCCTACATTTCCTAAACCAATAAAACCTATTTTCATTTTATTTCCTCTTCTTTTTTATTTTTTGTAAATATAATTAAAATCACACCTACTATTATTATTGCACCACCTATAAATAATTCTTGTGTTGGTTTTTCACCTAAAAGAAATATAGCAGCTAGTAAACCTGTTGGAGGTATACCCATGGTAACGATAGGAAGCACTTTATAAAGTGGGTTGTTTTTTAAAACATAATAAAAACAACCATAAGTAATTGGTTGCATGATAAAACCAATATAAATTGCAATGATCCAGTGATCAATTTTGGCATTTGTTAAATAATTAATTGTATTTCCATCAATTATTGAAGAAAGCATTATTAAAATTGGCCCAGAAAAAAATGCTAACCAAGCAACTAGAGCCAAAGGATTTATTTCTTTACTTAAAGGTTTAACCATAACTTGTCCAAGAGCCCATATAGCAGACCCTAAAATTGTAAGGCCAATTCCAATAAACTTTCCATCTAAGTTAGGAGATCCAGTTAAAATATAAACACCAACAAAAGCGATAGCTATACCAATCAAAGCTCTAATAGTTGGTTTTTCTTTAAGCATGAAGTAAGCAAAAATAACTCCAAACGGAACCTCCATCTGAACCAAAAGAACTGCTGAAGATGCATCAATTAAATCTAAACCAGTATATGTAATACTATATTGCAACGTATTTGCCACTAATGATGCAGCAAATATTCTTTTTAAATATCCTTTTGGTATTGGAAACCACCAAATTAATAATGATGCAGCAAATGTAAATCTTATACCCATTAAAAGTATAGGAGGGAAAGATTCAAAAGCAGGTTTTGCAATTACAAAACCGAAGCCTAAAAAAATAGGCACCAAGGAGGCTACAAAAGTATCTTTTATATTCATGCCTATTTTAATATTAATGATTATTAAAGAACTTATGATATATTCACTTTTTAATTTATGAATTCAACAAAAATAGATCCTAAATTTATCAGCCAAGCTAATCCTAGAGTTGGTTTAATTGCTCTTGCTAGCGATTTTATGATTGAAAAAGATTTTATAAATGTGATCAAAAATAAGAAAATTGATTTCTTTGTTAATCGTATTGAGTGTTACAACCCTCTCACGAAAGAAAACTTGATTAAAATGTCTAACAAAATCACTGATGTTACAAAAGATATTTTACCTGATCAAGACTTGGATTGCGTAGTTTATGGATGCACCTCAGGAACTATTGCTGCTGGTCATGATTCAATTGAAGAAAAAGTTAAAGTAGCTAAACCAATGGCAGATGTATCGACACCAAGTACTGCTGCAATTAAAGCATTAAAGAAATTAAATATTAAGAAAGTTTCAATCTTTACACCCTACAGTAAAAAATTAAATGATGATGTACTAGACTATTTTAAAAGCGAAGGTTTTGAAGTTACTTCTAATTCATACTTTGATATTCAAGATGACTATGACATTGGAAAAGTTGATCAAGATTATTTGTATGAAGTATTGTCAAAAATAGATTTAAATGGGGCTGATGCTTTATTTGTTTCATGCACAGCTCTACCAGTTTTAGAAATTATTGATAAATTAGAAAAGAAATTAAACACTATAGTTTTATCCAGTAATCAGGCTTTAATTTGGGATACCCTTGTAAAAATTAAAAAAAATAATTCAGTTGAAGGGTTTGGAAAATTATTCCAAGTAAATTAATGTCATTTAGTAAAGAAGAATACAAACAAAGATTAAAAAAAGTTCAAAAAATGATGCAGGAAAAAGGCATCGAACTTTTAATTTCACATGATACAAATAATATGAATTATTTAACAGGATATGATGCATGGTCCTTTTATTATGCTCAATGTGCTATTGTTCATATAGATGCAGATGAACCTTTATGTTTTGTAAGAGCACAGGATGCTGGTGGTGCGTATATTACAACTTACTTAAAAAACGAAAGTGTTATTGTTTACGATGAAAATTACATTCATAAATGGCCGAAACATCCTTATGATTATTTAGTTGAAATAATTAAAGAGAGAAAGTGGGATAAACTAAACATAGGTGTTGAAATGGATGCCCATTATTTTACTGCATTTTGTTATGAAAAAATTAAACAGGGATTACCAAACGCAGAAATAAAGGATAGTGATCGTTTAGTTAATTGGGCAAGGTTGGTAAAATCTGATGCTGAAATTGGTTTTATGAAATCTGCTGCAAAAATATCAGAAAAAGGAATGAAAACTGCAATGGAAGTAATTAAACCAGGTGTTAGACAGTGTGATGCTGTAGGTGAAATTCAAAAAACATTATTTTATGGTACAGAGGAATTTGGTGGTGAGTATTCTAGTATTGCAACTTTACTTCCTACAGGTAAAGGAACTTCAGCTTCACATTTAACGGCAACTCAAGACAAATTTGTAGAAGGAGAGGCTACAATTATTGAATTATCTGGAGTTTATAAGAGATATCATGCTCCAATGGCTAGAACAGTTCTGCTAGGAAAACCTAATCAATTAAAGATTGATACAATGAATAAAACTATTGAAGCATTGAATGCCGGAATTAGTGCAATCAAACCTGGAAATACAGCAGATGATGTTGCCCAAGCTTTTTGGAAAATTCTAGATAAGTATGGAATAGAAAAAAAATCTAGAACAGGTTACTCCATTGGAATTGGTTATCCACCTGATTGGGGTGAGCATACACTTAATATTTATAAAGGAGATATGACAGTGCTTGAGCCTAATGTTTGTTTTCATATGATAGCAGTGATGCAGTTTGGAGATTGGGGTGTCGAAGCATCTGAGGCTATTAGAGTTACAGAGAATGGATCAGAATTGTTCTGTAATTTTCCAAAAGAGCTCCATATTAAGAGTTAATTAGCTATTGAAATCTATTTATACAAATGTTTTATATGCACCTTTATGTCTAAAAATCCAGAATTCGTAAAATTTGATAAAGTTGATAAAAGTTACGACGGTAAAGTTCTTGTCGTTAAAGATCTTCAATTAGATATCGCAGAAGGTGAATTCATAACAATGCTTGGTCCATCTGGTTCAGGTAAAACAACATGCTTAATGATGTTAGCAGGATTTGAAACACCAACACATGGGGAAATTTTATTAGATGGAAATATTATTTCTAATATTCCACCTCATAAAAGAGGAATTGGAATGGTATTTCAAAACTATGCATTATTCCCGCATATGACTGTTTATGAAAATTTAGCTTTTCCTTTGAGAGTAAGAAAAGTTGAAAAAGATGAAATTGATAAAAAAGTTGATAAAGCATTATCTATGGTTTCTTTAAATGGTTTTGAAACCAGAATGCCAGCTCAACTTTCAGGCGGTCAACAACAAAGGGTTGCTGTTGCAAGAGCTCTAGTATTTGACCCTGCAGTTGTTTTAATGGACGAACCTCTAGGAGCACTAGATAAAAATTTAAGAGAGAGCATGCAATATGAGATTAAACATATTCATGAAAGTATTGGTGTAACAGTTGTATATGTAACTCATGATCAAAGTGAGGCATTAACTATGTCGAATAGAATTGCAGTATTCAATGATGGAAAAGTTCAACAACTTTCAAATCCTGCTGAACTCTATGAGAAGCCTGTAAATTCTTTTGTTGCTGAATTCATAGGTGAGAATAATACTTTCAATGGTGAAGTTGTGGATATCGACAAAGACAAATGTAAAGTTAAATTAGCAAACTCAGAGATACTAGCAAACCCAATATCTGTTAAGTCAAAAGGAGAAAAAACAACTGTATCATTGAGACCTGAGAGAGCGTTAATTAATCCAACCGATAAAATGGATAACATGTTCACTGGAAAAATTGAGGAAGTAATTTATCATGGTGATCATACTAGAGTTAGACTTAATCTTTTGGGAAATTCAGAATTTATTCTTAAAGTCCCTAATAGTACGTCCAATTTAGAATTAAAAGTTAGTCAAGACATAAAAATTGGCTGGAACAGTACTGACGCTAGAGCATTAGACCCAAAATAATTACATTATAAAATATATATCTAATATACATTTTAATGACAAAATCAGCTGTTGACTTCACTTTAGCTATTTGTTGTACTTTTACTTATATAAATTAATTTATATCAACGTTTAAACGGAGGAATAATGAGAAAAATAAGTAAATTATTACTAGCTCTTTCTTTTGTTGTGTCTCTAACTTCTTCAGCCTTTGCTGTTACAGTAGCATCATGGGGTGGAGCTTATACAGAGTCTCAAAAGCTAGGGTATGGTGATCCTACTGCTAAAGCACTTGGAATAGAAATCAACTGGGTTGACTATTCTGGTGGTTTATCAGAGATCAAAGCACAAAAAGAAGCAGGTGCTATAACTTGGGATATTATAGACTTATTTGCATTCGACACTATTAACGGATGTGATGAAGGTTTATTTGTTAAATTTGATTTTGACAAAGACTTCCCAGCTGCACCAGATGGAACTCCTGCTAGTGAAGATTTTTTCACAGGAATGCCTAGTGAATGTGCTGTAGGTAACATCTTATATTCTTGGAACTACGCTTTTGATACAAGAGCTTTTGGTGGTAAAGAGCCTACAACGATTAAGGATTTTTTTAACACTAAAAAATTTCCAGGTAAAAGAGCAATCTATAAAAGTGCTTTAACTAATTTAGAAATCGCTTTAGCTGCTGACGGTGTTAAAATGGGTAAAGGTGGTGAAAGACTTTACAGATTCTTAGAAAAAGAAGGTGGAGTTGATAGAGCAATGAACAAAATTAAAGAACTTTGTACAGATCCAAATGGAGGATGTGTATTCTGGTCTGCAGGTGCTCAACCGCCAGAATTATTAGTTGCTGGTGAAGTTGTTATGGCAACTGGTTGGAACGGAAGATTCTTTAATGCTGAAATAGGTGAAGGTGCTCCTATTAAACAAGTATGGGATGGTCAAGGTCTTGACTATGAATATTTCGCACTTGTTAAAGGTGGACCAGATGAAGCAAATGCTAAAAAAGCTTTAGCTATGATGACTAACACAGAAATGTTAGCTGGTAGCGCGAAGTATATCGCATATGCTCCATGGAGAAAATCTTCTCTTGAGATCATCAAAGCAGGTGAGCCATGGTACAAAGATGGTAAAACTGAAATGATGCCTCAAATGCCAACTGCTCCTGCAAACACTAAGAGTTATTTCTTAGTTGATCCTTTCTACTGGGCTGATAATGGAACAGAGATTGGTGAAAAATGGGAAGCAATGAAAGCAGGCCTATAATTTCAGTTTTAAACACTGAATTTATATAATATATTTAGGGCGGTTATAACCAACCGCCCTATTTTTTTATGAGCTCTGAAACAAAACAAATATTAACAACTGATGGAATTCCTTTAGAAGTCAGTTTAAAAAAAGCCGAGAAGAAGAATAAAATTAAAGCCTTTCTTCTTGTAGCTCCATTACTTTTATTTTTAATTATTACCTACGTTTTTCCAATTGGAGAAATGTTTAGCAGAAGTATAGACGACAAAATGATAACAAATATGCTTCCAAAAACTTTTAAAGAAATGGAAAAGTGGGATGGTCAAGACCTACCCCCTGAAGAAGTATTTACAGCTTTTTATTATGATTTTAAGGTTCTTGTTGAAAAGCAAGAACATGGAAAACTTGGTCAAAGATTAAATAAAGAAAAAAATGGTTTTAATTCAATAACTAAAAAACTTTTTAGACAAGTAAAAAGAAAAAAAATTGATGAAAGCATAAGTATTAAAGAACAAATTATGAAAGTTCACAAAAGATGGAGAACAGTTGAATATTGGCAAGCAATAAAAAGAACAGCTCCACCATACACTTTATCAAAATATCTTAAAGGCATGGATATGTATTATGGAGCTGATGGAAGTATTACTCAAGTTGAGGAAGATAGAAGAATTCATAGAATACTTTGGTTGAGAACTCTTGAAATTGCTTTTTTTGTTACATTATTTTGTTTTTTAATGGGTTATCCCATTGCTCATTTGCTAGCAACGCTACCAATGAAATATTCAAATTTATTAATGATTTGTGTGCTTTTACCTTTCTGGACCTCTTTGCTGGTGAGAACAGCTAGTTGGATGATTTTATTGCAACAGCAAGGAGTCGTTAATGATTTTTTTGTCTTGATAGGCCTTGTTGCAGACAATAATAGGCCAGAGATGATGTATAATAAGGTTGGTACCTATGTTGCTATGACGCAAATATTGTTACCATTTATGGTTCTTCCACTTTACAGTGTAATGAAAACTATCTCACCTAGTTTGATGAGAGCTGGAAAATCTTTAGGAGGAACACCATTCGTTGCTTTTTGGAAAGTTTATTTCCCATTAACTATTCCGGGGATCGGAGCAGGTTGTTTATTAGTTTTTATTTTGGCTATTGGTTATTATATTACTCCAGCATTGGTTGGTGGTGCATCAGGAACTTTAATAAGTAATCAAATCGCATTTCATATGAAACAAACATTAGATTGGAGCTTCGCGTCTGCGATGGGATTAATGTTACTGAGTGGAGTATTAGTTATTTATTGGATTTACAATAAATTGGTAGGAGTTGACAATATTAAATTAGGATAATTATGGCATTACCAAGTTATACAGAAACAAGATATAGAATTTGGCATTATATTTATATTGCAATTTGTACTTTTGTATTTTTCTTTTTGATTGCTCCTTTGTTTGTAATTTTCCCATTATCATTTAATGCAGAGGAGTTTTTAGTCTTTTCAGAGGGAATGAAAAATCTTGATCCAGATGCATTTTCTTTAAGATGGTATAAAGACATGGTTTATGGAACTAAAAACCCTTGGGGGTTAGCTGCGAAAAATAGTTTTATAATTGCGATATT
>CACJFA010000012.1 GCA_902592545.1 uncultured Pelagibacteraceae bacterium
TGGATTTACCCTAGTTATAAAGTCATGAATTGATTCAAATTTTCCATTTAAAGTTCTTTCTTCAACTATGTTTGATATTGCCTCGAAACCAACAGCTTTAATACCACCTAAGGCATAATAAAATTTATCATCTATTGTTTTAAAATCGGCAAAACATTTATTTATATCAGGACGAACAACTTCAACATTTAATCTTTTTAATTCTTCATAAAACTCACTTAATTTATTTTGATTGGATATATCCATGGTCATTGAAGCAGCAATAAATTCTTTAGGATAATATGTTTTTAAAAATGCTGTTTGATAGGAAATAATTGCATATGCAGCAGCATGACTTTTATTAAAGCCATATTCAGCAAATGGTTCTATTTTTAAAAAAATTCCAGCAGCGACGTCTTTTGCTATTCCGTTTTTAACAGCTCCATTAATAAACCCTTGTTTTTGTTTTTCAAGTTCGGCTCGTTTCTTTTTACCCATCGCTCTTCTTAAAAGATCAGCTTGTCCAGCTGTAAATCCTGATAATTTTTGTGCAATTTGCATTACCTGTTCTTGATAGATAATTACTCCATAAGTTGGTTTTAAAATTTCTTCTAGAAGTGGATGTAAATAATCAGGTTTTTGCTTTCCGTGTTTGCAATCATTATAAGTTGGAATATTACTCATTGGCCCTGGTCTATATAAAGCAACTAATGCGATAATATCTTCAATATGATTGGGCTTCATCTGAATTAAGGCCTCTCGCATTCCTGCACTTTCAATTTGGAATAATCCAATTGTCTTACCTGAAGACAATAAATCAAAAACTTTTTGATCCTCGTAACTAATTTTTTCTATATCAAAATCTTTAACTTTATCTCTTATAAGTTTTTGAGTATTGTTAATTACTGTAAGTGTTTTTAATCCCAGAAAATCAAATTTTACTAAACCAGCATTTTCCGCTGAGTACATATCAAATTGAGTTGATGGTAATAATAGATCGGCTGATGCATCTTTGTATAATGGCACAATCTCAGTGAGTTTTTTATCTGCAATTACAACTCCAGCAGCATGGGTTGCTACATTTCTGTTAAGTCCCTCTAATTTCAATGATAAATCAGTTAATTTTTTTACTCTCGGATCTTCGTTAATAAGTTTCTGTAATCGAGGTTCTCCAGCAATGCATTGTGTTAAATTTTGAGGTCTAGATGGATCAAAAGGTATCATCTTAGATATACTGTCAACAAATCCATAAGCTAGTCCCAAAACTCGACCAACGTCTCTAATTACCATTCGAGCCTTTAATTTACCAAAAGTAATAATATGAGCTACGCCGTCTTTGTATTTTGTTGTTAGATACTCAAATACTTGATCTCTTTTTTCCTCGCAAAAATCTATATCAAAGTCAGGCATAGAAATTCTATCTGGATTTAAAAATCTTTCAAAAATTAAATTAAATTTAATTGGGTCAACATCAGTAATAGATAAACACCAAGCTACTAATGAGCCGGCTCCTGATCCTCTGCCTGGTCCTACAGGAATATCGTTATTTTTTGCCCACTTTATATAATCTGACACAATCAAAAAATAACTCGAGTATTTCATTTCTATAATTATTGAGAGTTCATGATTAAGTCTTTGCTTATATTCTAAATAATTAGAATTTTTTTCTAATTCTTCAGTTTTTATTTCAAATACTGTATTAAATTTTAGTTTTAGTCCCTCTAAAGAATTTTTCTTTAAAATTTCATCTGCATTTCCGTCTTTATCACTACTAATATTTGGTAAAATAGGATTTGAAAAGGTAGGTCTAAAATTACATCTATAAGGGAAATTATAATTATTTTCCAAAGCTTCTGGTAAATCAGCAAATAATTCAGACATTTCAAAATTTGATTTTAAATAATGTTGATCAGTAAATCTTAGTCTATTCTTATCGTTTACATAAGTTTTATGTCCAATGCATATCAATGCATCGTGTGCTTCATGCATATCCTTATTTAAATAAAATACTTCATTTGTAGCAATAATTGGAATTTCTAACTCAAAGGATTGTTTAAGATTAAATTTTTCAAATCCAACTTCATTTAAGTCGTTATGACGTTGAATTTCTATGTAAAATCTGTCCCCAAAAGATTTTTTGATTTGACTATAAAGTTTTTGGATATCAGTGAACATTCCTTTATCAAATAATTTACCAATTAAACCAAAAACAGTTCCAGAAAAAATAGCAACACCATCTGAATTAATTAAAAGATCTTCAAATTCTACATGTGGTTCAGATAATTCGTCATTTTTAAGATACGAAGAAGATGAAAGATTAATTATGCTTTTATAGCCAATTTCATTTAGAGCAAATAAAGGAAGTAATCCGGTTGTATCTCCATATTTAAAATTAATTTGTGTCCCAATGATTGGTTGTGTGCCTGATTTAGATATTTTTTCAGCAAACTCTAAAGCTCCACATAAATTTGCTGTATCACATAAACCTAAAGATTTTAACTTGTTATTTTTAGAATAATCTTGAAGGTCATCAATTTTAGTAGCACCTTCACAAATTGAATATTGGGTATGAATTTTTAAGTGGTTAAAATTTTGAGATTGAGACTCAGGCATTTGATGATTTTATACTACCATCTCTCATCTCCAATAGATAATCTGCTTTTTTTGCAAAAAATCTATTATGAGTTGCAAATATAATTATTCTATCTGATCTTTTTTGATTGTTTAAAAGTTTAAAAATATCTTTAGCAGTATTCATGTCTAAACTACCCGTTGGTTCATCAGCTAAAATAATTTGAGGATCATTAATAATTGCTCTTGCTATTGCAACTCTTTGAGCTTCACCACCAGAAAGTTGCGAGGGAAAATGATTTAATCTGTTTGAAAGTCCAATTTTTTTTAATAATTTTTCAGATTTAGATAATGCTAATTTTTTATCATTATTAAGAGATAAAGAAGCAAAATAAACATTTTCCAATGCTGTAAAATCAGAAAGAAGATTATTTTCTTGGTAAACAATACCTATCCTTTTAGATCTAAGTAAATCATTTTTTTCATTTTGAGTGAAGTTTATCTCGTGATTATCAAACTTAATGATACCAGATGTTGGTTTATCAATTAATGAAATTAAATTAAGTAAAGTTGATTTTCCAGATCCCGAGGGTCCCATTATTGCGTAAGTTTTTCCTAACCTAAATTTTCTAGATAGACCTCTTAATACATTAATTTTTTTTTCCGTAGTAAAACTTTTTCGTATATTAATTAATTCTAAAAAATTATTCATACTTCAGTGATTTTATAGGATCCATATTTGCGGCTTTAAGAGCTGGAAATATTGAAACTACTATTGTTATTAATATTGAACAAATTGTTATAATTACTATAGAATTAATATTTATTTCTGAGGGCATCTTGCTTAAAAAATATATTTCCTCTGGAAATAAACTAATATTAAAAGTAGAGCTTAAAAATTGTCTAATGTTTTCTACATAAATTGAGAATGTTACACCCAAAAATATTCCAAAAATTGTTGCTGAAGTTCCAATTGTAACCCCAACTAAGAAAAATATTTTAACAATTGATTTATTTAAGACTCCAATAGATTTTAAAATTGCGATATCACGAGTTTTGTTCTTAACTAAAATTGTTAAACCAGAAATTATATTAAAAGCAGCTACAATAATTATTAATGACAAGATAATAAACATTACATTTCTCTCAACTTTTAAAGCAGAAAACAATGAACTATTCATATCAGCCCATGTATACACAAAAGCATCAGGGTAAAGACTCATTAATTTTTCTTTATGATACTCTATATTTTTTGGATCTTTAAAATAATACTCGGTAAATCTATCATTTATATTTTTATCAAAAAAATCTTCTAAAGTGTTTAAATTTATATAAGCAATATTTTCATCATATTCTGATAATCCACTTTCAAATATTGAAGTTATAAGAAATAATTTTTGCTTTGGTAAAGACCCAACTAACGTTTGAACTCCTGAGGGTGAAGTAATTGAAACCTCATCTCCAATATCTAATCCTAAGATATTACTTAAATCTCTACCAATAGAAATTGTATTTCCATTTAAATTTTTAGAACCAAAAAAACTATCATTATTTGAAATTTCCAGATCTTTAAAATCTTTTTCTAAGTAACCCTTTAACAAAATACCTTTAGTATTATTCTTATAAAAAATAACTGCCTCACCATCGTTTGAAAAAACTCCTTTAGCAAAATCTTTATCTGACATGAAAACAAGTGGTTTATCGTAAGGTTTGACAACAGCATGAGCATTAAAGCCAACTATCTTATCTATCAATTCAGTTCTAAATCCATTCATGACAGACATCACAATGATAAGAACTGCAACTCCAAGACTTATTCCTATAAAAGAAAAAATAGATATAACATTCAAAAAGCCATCTTTTTTTCTGGCTTTTAAAAATCTAAAAGTAATTTCTTTTTCTAAAGTAGAAATCAAATTGAATTTTTTTGTTTAGTTATAATTTCTATAATTTTACTTAGTGGTAAATTTTGAGTTTCACCACCAGTTTCCTTGAACTCTAATAAATCACCCTCACTTTTCTTACCTATAATAATTTGGTATGGTGCACCAATTAAATTCATTTTTTTAATTTTTGATGATAAATTCTCATCTGTATCATCAATGATTGCATCAATATTATTTTTGATTAATTCTATATTGATGTTATTTGCTTTATCTAAAGCTGAGGTTTCATTTTTATTTATCATAGGTATTAAAGCAATATCATAAGGAGCAACAGACAATGGCCATTTCATGATTTCATTTTTATCATCATATTTAGCCTCAATTATAGCCCCTACTAGCCTTGATACACCAATTCCATAAGATCCCATTTTTACAAAATTTTTTTTTCCGCCTGGCAAATCAACAGATGCTGCCATTGGTTTTGAATACTTGTCACCAAAATAAAATATATGACCTACCTCAATACCTTTTGTAATCAATTGATTTTCCTTGGATACTATTTTTTCAAATTCTTCTTTATTAAACTTTTCGTCAGTTACAGCATAGAACTGTTCATATTTTTTTCTCATACTTTCTAATGATTTTTTTTCTATTTCAGTATCATCACTATCAAGATCAAATATTCTTTTATCTGTGAAAATTTTACTTTCTCCTGTATCAGCAAGTATAATAAATTCATGAGATAAATTTCCACCGATAGGTCCTGTGTCAGCAGCCATAGGTATTGCTGTCAAAGATAATCTTTTAAATGTCCTTAAATATGAGAGGAAAAATTTATTATAAGAATAAAAAGCTTCTTCATCAGATACATCAAATGAATAGGCATCTTTCATATAAAATTCTCTACCACGCATAATTCCAAATCTTGGTCTAATTTCATCTCTAAACTTCCATTGTATATGATATAAAAGTTGTGGGAGTGATTTATAAGATTTTATTGAAGATCTAAAAATTTCAGTTACTTGCTCTTCATTGGTTGGTCCATATAACATTTCTCTTTTTTGACGATCAGTTATTCTAAGCATCTCTTCACCATAATCATCGTAACGACCACTTTCTTTCCAAATTTCACTGGATTGAATTGTTGGCATTAATATTTCTTGAGCTCCAATTTTATTTTGCTCTTGTCTAACAATATCTTCTATTTTTTTCATTACCTTAAAACCTAAAGGTAACCATGAATAAATTCCTGCAGAGGCTTGCTTAATCATGCCCACTCTCAACATCAATTGATGAGATTTAATTTTTGCTTCTGAAGGATTATTTTTTAATATTGGTATAAATGAATTTGATAAAAGCATCTTAATTAATCATATTTCTTAAATTTAAATATTCAAATTTAATTAATAAGTAAATTATTATGAAAATGACAGTAGTAATTCCAGTGCAATAAAGGAATTTTTTCAGCATTTTTGGATTTTCGGGTGAGCCAGGATCCTCACCTTCAATTTTTACTGATTTTTTCCGATTTACATCAATAGGTAATATAGCAAAAAAAACTATCCACCATATAATTATATAGATAATAGCTAAACCCGTTGCACTCATTAAATTCTTACTAAATTGATATTTGTATAAGGTTTTTTTCCAGTTCTTTCTTTAGAAAATTTTCTACAAGCAATTTTTAATGCATCAATAAGATTGTGTTCTTGTTGTTTATTTCCAATTTTAAAGGTTCTAGAAGTTTTCTCTATTTCCTCTTCTAATCCATAAACAAAATCATCTCGATCATCTACAGGTAAACCACGAAATGAAAGTATAGGGTTATTATGTATATTTCCTTTGGGCGTGATCATTATTGTTACCTCAAGATATCCATTTGCGCTTAAATTTTTTCTATCTTTTATCGATTGTGAATCTGGATCAACGCTTACACTGCCATCTAAATATAGTCTGCCACTTGGAGCCTTGTCATATACTTCAGGTTTTTCACCTGGATATAACTTAACGATATCACCATTTTCTACTTGAACGGGATGTGGTACCTGCATTTCTTTTGCAAAATTAATGTGCTCTATCATATGTCTATGTTCACCGTGCACAGGTATTACGCAACTAGGTTTTACCCATTGATACATCTCTTTAAGGTCTTCTCTATTTGGATGTCCAGAAACATGTACAAATTCAGTTTCTTCAGAAATTACTTCAATTCCATCTTTAACAAGTTGATTATGAAGTTTATAAAGTTTTTTTTCATTACCAGGTATAATTTTTGAAGAAAAAATTACAGCATCACCTTTTTCAATAAAAACATCTGGATGAACATAACTAGAAATTCTCATCATTGCACCCATTGGTTCACCTTGACTTCCAGTGCATAAATACACAATCTTTTCTCTTGAAAAATTTTTAGCTTCTCTTGGATCAATTGGCTCAATTGTATTTTTTAAATATCCACATTGGCGTGCAGCTTTATAAATACGATGCATTGATCTACCAACTAAAGAGATTTGTCTTCCTGTTTGTTCAGCACAATAAAAAGCTGTCTCCATCCTAGCTACATTTGAGGCAAAAGACGTTATGATTATTCTTTTTTTCAATCGAGACATAACGTTTAACATATTTTTTCTTACATCTAATTCTGAACCTGATCTACCAGCGCTAAAAACATTTGTTGAGTCACAAATCATTGCTAGCACACCTTCTTCACCAATTTCCTTCAATCTTTTTTCGTTTATATTGTCTCCGATCAAAGGATTTGGATCTACTTTCCAATCTCCAGTATGTAAAATAACTCCAGCTGGGGTTTTTATTCTAAGTCCGTTTGGTTCTAATATAGAATGTGTTAATGTAATGTATTCAATTTCAAATGGATCCAAGGAAACTTTTCCATTTAATTCAACAATTTGTAAATCATTGGTTATATCGATTTGTTTTTCTTTAAATTTTTCTCTAATTAATACAGCTGTAAAAGGAGTTGCAAAAATTTTACATTGTAATTTTGGCCATAAATGAGCGATTGCACCAATGTGATCCTCGTGAGCATGTGTTAAAACTATTCCTAATAAATTATCTTTTCTTTCTACTATAAATCCAGGATCTGGATAAATTAAATCAACGCCAGGAATAGTATCATCTGCAAATGTTACCCCTATGTCGACCATAATCCATTTGTGATCACTTGGTTGACCATAGCCAAACAAATTCATGTTCATGCCTATTTCACCTGATCCACCTAAGGGACAAAATAATAGTTCATCTTTCATATTATTTAATTAATTTTGAAATCTTTATTAAGCCTTTAATTGTAATATCTTGGTTGTGACTTGCTTTCGTTTTTATTGAGTTTTTAAATAAATCTGAAAATCCACCAGTAATAATTACTTTAAAAGATTTTCCGGTCTCCTTCTTAATTAAATAAATAATATTGTCAATTAAACCAGCATAACCCCAAAAAAAGCCTGATCTAACAGCAGAGATTGTATTTTTGCCAATGACTTTATTAATCTTTTTTAAATCTATTTTTGGAATCAAAGTTGCTTTGTCAGACAAGGTATTAAGAGATAATCTCACACCTGGAGCAATAATTCCTCCATAATAAGTATTTCTAATTAATACATCAAAAGTTGTAGCTGTACCAAAATCCAAAATTATAAAATTATTTTTATTATTCATTAAACTTATAGCATTAGTAATTCTATCTGAACCTACCTGTTTATAATCTACTTTGATTTTTATAAGTGATTTTAAGTTTAGTTTTTTAACCTCATAGCATTTTAGTTTAACTTTTTTCGATAAAAATTTATTAATTATAGAAAATGTTTTTGGAACGACACTACAAAATAATATTTTTTCAATTTTATTTAATTGAATTTTATTTTTTTTAAATAAAATATTAAGCTGCCTGTTGTTTATAGATTTTGATAAAAAAGTAATTTTTTTTGAAATTTTATTATTTTTAGAAATAATACATAATTTTGTTTCCGTATTACCAATATCGCCTAGAATATACATTATTTAATTTTATACAATTTAGATAAATTTTTTTCAAAAAGTTGTTTTAGTTTATTTTCTACAATTAACTTACTAATACTTTTTTTAGTTACCTCTTGCAAGTTTGTGGTAGGATAATTCCTAATAATTGGATTTTTTTTAATATTTATACCTATACCAGTAATTAAAAATTTTTTATCTCTTATAAATATGACTTCTTGTAAAATGCCACTAATTTTTTTTTTATCAATTAATAAGTCGTTCGGTTTTTTAAATAAAATTTTTTTACTTGTAAATGACGAGAGTAATTTTTTGACTAAAAGACAATTGATTTTTGTTATATCATTAATCGATAGTTTCATTTTATTTAGTTCATTGAAAAAAGAGATAAATAAATTTCCTTTTAATGATATCCATTTTCTTCCATACTGTCCTCTTCCATTTACTTGTGTTTCAGAAACAACCATACCTAGGTTGTATTTAGTTTCTTTAATAATTCTTATTGCAGTATTGTTTGTGCTTTTAACTTTTTTAAATTTAAATTTTTTTAATTTCATTAAATAATATTAATTCTTGAAACAACTTCTATTAACTGGCTTGGGAATATGAAGTATAAAAGAATTAATATCGTTGAAACTGTAAGTGAAAATTTTAACCATAAGCTATGGTCTGTATCGTATTTGTCTTTTTCTTTATCAAAATACATTATCTTTATAATTCTTAGATAATAAAAAGCTGCAACTACGGTAGATAACAATCCTACTATAGCTAGAAAAAACATTGATTGTTCTAAAACAGCTTTAAAAACATAAAACTTAGCAAAGAAACCAGCTAGAGGTGGTATTCCAGCTAAAGAAAACAGTACTACAAGCAAACATAGAGATAATAGTGGATGGTTTTTTGATAATCCTGAGAGATCCTCAATATCCTCATAATATTGATCCTTTCTTCTTAACATCAATAGACATGAGAAAAGAGCTAAATTCATAACTACGTATATTGAAATATAGATTATTGAACTTTGAATTCCCTCGTTTGAGGCTGTAGCTAGTCCTGCTAATGTGTAACCAATATGTCCAATAGAGCTATAAGCAATTAGTCTTTTAATATTAGTTTGCCCTATTGCAGCAACAGCTCCAAAAACCATGGAAGCAATTGATAAGAAAATTATTATCATTTGCCATTGATCAATTAAATTTAAGAAAGGAACATATAAAAATCTTATAAATACAGTTAAAGCCGCGATCTTTGGTACAATAGTAAAAAATAAAGTTACAGTTGTTGGTGATCCTTCGTAAACATCAGGTGCCCACATATGAAATGGAACTGCAGAAATTTTAAATGCTAAACCAACTAATATAAATACAATTCCGAATGTTAAAACATATTCATCAGAATTTAATTGATTTGATATTATATCAAAATTGGTTGAGCCAGAAAAACCATAAACTAAAGAACATCCATATAATAACAAACCTGAAGATAGTGCACTCAAAACAAAATATTTCAAACCAGCTTCGGATGATTTTAGTTGATCTCTATTATATGTTGCTAATACGTAAAGTGCTAATGATTGTAATTCTAAGCCCATATAAAAAACAATTAAATCATTTGAACTAATCATCACCATCATACCAAGTATAGAGCTCAAAATAAGAACTGGGTATTCGATATTGTATATTTTAAATGTTTTTAAATAGCTTGATGAAATAACTAAAACTAAAAAACCTCCAATTAAAGTTATAATTTTCATCAGTGAAGACATACTGTCTATCACAACACTTTCATTAAACAAAGTTTCCCTACTAACCGAGAAAGTTTCGTTTATAGTTATTATTGCTGTAATTAAAATTGTAAAGAAAGATAGATTGAAAGTGATTTTTGAACTATTTTTTTTAAAAACACCCAAAACAAGTAAAAACATTATTGAAAGTGAAATAAATATTTCAGGCAATACTAAATTTAAATTTTCCATATTATTTACTAGCTATATTTGTGTTATGCATATTAATTAGGTCACTCACAGAAACTTCAATAGTGTTTATTAATGGATCAGGATAAAAACCAAAAAATAAAATTGGTGCAGCTAAACAACTTAAAATAAAGTATTCAGATCTATTTAAATCTAAAATTTTTTTAAGATCTTCGTTTAGTAATTTTCCAAATACTACTCTTTTATAAAGCCACAACATGTATGCAGCTCCTAAAATCACCCCAATACTTGCTATAACTGCCACTAAAAAATTATCTTTAAAAGCTCCCATTAATATTAAAAACTCACCAATAAAACCACTGGTTCCAGGTAAACCTAGAGATGCCAAAGCAAATAACATAAACAATATTGAATATTTTGGAATTACAGAAACTAGTCCTCCATATGTACTTATCAATCTAGAATGCATTCTGTCATAAACTACACCAACAGTTAAAAATAATGCTGCTGAAACTAATCCGTGGCTAATCATTTGAATTATACTTCCTTCAATTCCCTGCTGTTGCAAAGTGAATATACCCAATGTTACAAAACCCATATGCGCAACTGATGAATAAGCAATTAATTTTTTCATATCTTCCTGCATTAAAGCTATCAGTGAAGTAAATATGATTGCTATAACACTCAAGGTGTAAATTAATGGTGTAAATACTTCAGATGCAATTGGGAAAAGGCCTAAAGAAAATCTTATAAAACCATATCCAGCCATCTTTAATAATATAGCAGCTAACAAAACAGATCCAGCAGTAGGAGCCTCAACATGTGCATCGGGTAACCATGTATGAACTGGCCACATAGGTGTTTTAACGGCAAATGAGCTAAAAAATGCTAACCATAAAAGATTTTGATATTTAACATCAATACCAATTTCATAAAGTTGAACTACGTCAGTTGTTCCTGTAATCCAATAAATTGAAATTATTGCAACTAACATCAAAACAGAACCTAACAATGTGTATAAAAAAAATTTGAATGCAGAATAAACTCTTCTTGCACCTCCCCAAATACCGATAATTAAAAACATTGGTATTAATCCAGCTTCAAAAAATAAATAGAATACAACTAAATCAAGTGCACAGAAAACACCAATCATGAAACTTTCCATGATTAGAATTGCAATTAAAAAATCTCTTAATCTATTTTTTACTGAATTATTTACAGATATTATACAAAGAGGAGTTATAAATGTTGTTAATATTATAAATAAAATTGAAATGCCATCAACACCAACTTTATAATTAATAAATCCTTCAATCCATGTTCTGTCCTCTACAAATTGAAAACTTGACGTTGATTGGTCAAAAGAAATCCAAAGATAAATCGAAATTAAAAAATTAACTATAGTTGTAAATAAAGCAACATATTTAGCAGTTAAATTATTTCCTTCTTTATCTTTAGTAAAAAATAAAAATAAAGCACCAACTATTGGCAATAATATTAAAGATGAAAGAATAGGAAAATTCATTATTTAACTATTAAAAAGGTTAGTAAAGCAGAGAAACCTAATAACATTACAAATGCATATTGATAGATAAAACCACTTTGAAATTTGGTTGCTTTAATTGAACATTTTTTTATAAAAGAAGAAATTCCATCAGGACCAAAACCATCAATTATGGTTCCATCACAAAATTTCCATAAAAATAAACCTAGTTTTTTTGAAGATTTAACAAACAACACATCATATAACTCATCAAAGTACCATTTATTTACTAAAAAATTATACAAAGGTTTGTTCATTGAAGCTATTGAGTAAGGTAATTCTTTGTTCTTAACAAATAAGTAATAAGCAATTGGAATAGATAATAAAACCAAACACGGTGTTAAAAGTAAAAACCATAAAGGTGGGTGCTCAGTACTCAAAGGCTCTAAAAACTTAATAGACTCTGCCCAGAATAAATTCTCACCATGACCGATAAATAGTCCTTTAAATAGAAAACCAGCAAAAACAGCTCCTATTGAAAGAATAAATAATGGAACAAGCATAACTAATGGAGACTCGTGTGTTTCCTCTATCTTGATCTCTTTGTTATTGTACTCACCATGGAAAGTTTTAAATATCAATCTCCATGAATAAATAGATGTTAAAAAAGCTGTAATTATTCCAATGCCAGCTGCATAATAACCAGTAGTATTACCTTTTAAATACGCAAATTCTATAATTGCGTCTTTAGAATAAAATCCTGATAAAAATGGAAAACCTGTCAAAGCAAGCGTTCCTATTATCATTAAAGCATAAGTATATGGTAACTTTTTCCATACACCTCCCATATTATTTATATTTTGCTCATCTTTAAATGCATGGATCACTGAACCAGATCCTAAAAATAATAAAGCTTTGAAAAATGCGTGAGTAAATAAGTGAAACATAGCAACATTGTATGCACCTACTCCAGCTGCAAAAAAACATATAGCCAAGTTGGCTACACGTAGAGTAAGCAATGATTTTTTTTATATCTGTTTGAACCAGAGCAACCGTTGCTGCAAAGAATGCTGTAGTCATTCCAACGATAGTTATAAAATTTAGTATTAATGGTGAATATTCGTAAATTGGAGAGCATCTTACTACTAAAAAAACACCAGCTGTTACCATCGTTGCTGCGTGAATCAATGCAGAAACTGGAGTTGGACCTTCCATAGCATCAGGTAGCCAAGTATGTAGTAATATCTGTGCAGATTTACCCATTGCTCCTATAAATAAAAGCAAACAAACTAAATCTATTGCATTAACTTCAAAACCTAAAAAGGATAAACTTTTATCTACAACTGTTGGAATTTGTTGAAAAACTTCTGAATAATTTACTGTTCCAAATAAATAAAATATTAAGAAAATTCCTAAAGCGAAACCAAAATCACCTACTCTATTTACAACAAATGCTTTTATGGCTGCAGCATTTGCACTTTCTTTTTTAAACCAAAAACCAATTAGGAAATATGAACAAAGACCAACACCTTCCCAGCCAAAAAATAATTGAATAAAATTATCTGATGTTACAAGCATCAACATTGCAAATGTAAATAATGATAAATAAGCCATAAATCTTGGTTTATGAGGATCATGAGACATGTAACCAATTGAATAGATGTGTACTAAGGCAGATACAGATGTTACAACTACTAACATCACTGCTGATAAAGGATCAATTAACATCGACCAATTTACATCAAGTGAACCTGAGCTTATCCAGGTGGCTATAACAATATTTTCTTCGTATTGGTTTACGATTACTTGATAAAGAACATAAATTGATAACAGTGCAGAAATTGAAACTAAAACACTTGTTACTATTTCAGAATTTCTATCACCGATATATCTGCCAAAAAAACCTGATATAATTGAAGCAATAAGCGGAAGGAATATAATTGATAGTTCCATGGTTATCCTTTTAACTTATCTATTTCTTCAACTCGTATTGTTCCTGAGTTTCTGAAATATACAACAATGATTGCTAATCCTATGGCCGCTTCAGCTGCTGCAACAGTAAGAATAAATAAAGTAAAGACTTGTCCTGCCAAATCTCCCAAATAAATAGAAAAAGCAACTAAGTTAATATTTACTGCAAGTAATATTAGTTCAATACTCATTAATATAACAATGATGTTCTTTCTATTAAGAAAAATACCAATTACTCCAATTGAGAAAATAACAGCACCTAAAGTCAAATAATGTCCTAAACCTATATCAATCATCTATTTTAACTCCCTTGTTACTCTGAACTTCTAACACCTCAACACCTTCTGCTCTTTCTCTAGATATTTGATTGATATAACTTTGTCTTTTGACTCCAGATCTTTGTCTAAAAGTTAATACTATGGCTCCAATCATAGCTACGAGTAGGATCATTCCACTTATTTGAAAAACATGAATATAATCAGTGTATAAAATTTGGCCCAATGAATGAGTGTTGCTTACACTTGTATTAGCAAGTGAATTGTTAATATCAAAAATTTCAGGTTTATATTTCCAGCCACCTATCACAATTATAATTTCAAAGAAAATTAATGTGCTTATAATTAAACCAACTGGAATGTGTTTAGAGGTTGATTGACCTGCAAACCATTGATTTTTTTGTTGAGCTACGTTTAACATCATAACAACAAACAAAAATAAAACTGCTACAGCACCAACATAAACAATTAGCATTATCATTCCCAAAAATTCAGCACCAATCATTATGAAAAGACAAGAGATACTTATGAAATCAAGAATTAAGAAAAATACCGAGTGAACAGTATTTTTAGAAGCTGTTACCATTATAGCTGAAACGACAGCAATTATAGAAAATGTATAAAAAAAAATAGCGTGTGCAATCATTTTTATCTATGGATATTGTCAGCTTTGATATTAGCCTCCAAAACATTCTCCCATCTATCACCATTATCTAATAATTTTTCTTTTGTGTAATAAAGTTCTTCTCTTGTTTCCGTTGAAAACTCAAAATTTGGACCTTGTACTATTGCATCTACTGGGCAAGATTCTTCACATAAACCGCAATAAATACACTTCATCATATCAATATCGTAACGTGTTGTTTTTCTACTTCCATCTTCTCTTTCAGTTGATTCGATTGTTATTGCCTGTGCTGGGCAAACTGCTTCACATAATTTACAAGCAATACATCTTTCTTCTCCATTTGGATACCTTCTCAAAGCATGCTCACCTCTAAAACGAGGACTAATTTTACCTTTTTCAAATGGGTAATTAATTGTTTTTTTTGATTTAAATAATTCTTTTATAGCAATTAACAAACCACCAATAAAGTCTGTCATCAATATAGTTTTAAAAAATCTTGATATCTTCATTATTAATTCACAGGTAAAAGGTTAAAATAAAACAAATAGCTAGCTGTTAATACCACCCAAATTAAAGAAAGAGGAAGAAAAACTTTCCAACCAAGTCTCATTAATTGGTCATATCTATATCTAGGTACTATCGCCTTAACTAAAGCAAAAAGAATGAACAAAAGAAGAATTTTTAATATTAACCATAATGCACCTGGCACTAACGTAAATGGATAAACATCAATTGGGGACATCCAGCCACCTAAAAATAATATTGCTCCCATCGCACACATCAACAAAATGTTTGCATACTCACCCAACCAAAACATTGCATACATCATTCCTGAATATTCTGTTTGATAACCGGCAACCAACTCTGCTTCTGCTTCAGGTAAATCAAACGGAGGTCTGTTAGTTTCAGCTAAAGCGGAAATAAAAAATATTACAAACATTGGAAATAATGGAATTACAAACCACATATTTTGTTGAGCAATAACGATATCGTTTAAATTCAGTGAACCAACACAAAGTAAAACATTGATAATTATTACCCCAATCGAAACCTCATAAGATACCATTTGAGCAGCTGAACGAATTGCTCCTAGAAAAGGATATTTAGAATTAGATGCCCATCCACCCATTATTATTCCGTAAACACCTAATGAGGAAACAGCAAATAAGTAAAGAATTCCAACATTGATATCTGCCAAAACCTGAGTTGCGCTAAATGGAATTACAGCCCATGCAATCAAAGCTAAAGTCATTGTGACTATAGGAGCTAGTATGAAAATCACTTTATTTGAACTAGATGGAATAATAATTTCTTTAAATATATATTTTAAAGCATCAGCTAAAGATTGTAATAAACCGAACGGACCAACAACATTAGGTCCTTGTCTTTTTTGAACAAAAGCCCAAACCCTTCTATCAAGCCAAACTATCATTGCTACAGAAACAAGAACAGGAACTAGTAAGAATAAAATCTTATAAACTTCTTGAAAAACTATGCTCAAGTATTCCATATTAACCTTCTGTACCTGTTAATTTTAAATTTAATTTAGAGTTATTACATTCAACCATCGTTTTTGATGATCTAGCAATAACATTCGAAAAATAATAATCTTTTACTTTAATTATTAAATTTTCAGTTTGAAATTCTTTAGAAGAATTATTTTGGTCATCCACTTGTTTTTCTTTTTGTAAATTTAAATAATTAAACATGCTGCTTTCCAATTCATCTCTGTCATTAAATAATTTTCTATTATTGATAAATTCAGCTAGTTCATTAACTATTTTCCAATCTTCTTTTGCTTCTCCGGGTGGATAAGATGCTTTGAAGGCTTTTTGAATTTTTCCTTCTAAATTAGTAAAGTATCCGTCTTGTTCAGTGTAAGCAGCACCTGGTAAAATAATATCAGCAGACTCAGCACCTTTGTCACCGTGACTACCTTGATAAATTATAAATTCATCTTTTTTATCAAATTCTAAATTGTCTTGACCTACAAGATAAACAATATCAAATTTATGTTCTTTTAAATCACTTATTAAATTATTTTCATTATTAATTATTCCAAGATCAATGTTTCCTACTGTTGCGGCATCGGTTGATAAAATATTTAAAGAGTTCCATTCATCTGAAATTTTATTATTTTTTAATAAAAATTCTTTTGTTTTGTTAAACAAAAATTCTGAAGACTTTAATCTAAGTAGAGACTCACCAAGAATAATAAGTGGTTTTTTTGAATTAACAATTTCATTGGATATGTCATGATTGCCTCCAAGAATATTATTTAAAGTTTGAGTTTGACCATCTAGACTTTGATAAGGATAAGTTAAGTCGCCAACATCATTAAGTGAAATGATTTTTGTATTGTTGTTTAAATAAGCTTTTCTAATTCTAGCATTTAAAATAGTTGCTTCATATCTTGGGTTTGCACCTGCTATAAAGATTAAATCTGCTTCCTCAATGCCATTTATAGAAGAATTAAATAAATAGTTTTCTCTTTTTGAAGTATTTATAAATCTGTTATCAGATCTTGACTCGTAATTTTTAATATCAATTGTTCGATCAAAAAATTCTTTAAAAATATAACTAGTCTCCATATTGGTTAAATCACCAACAAAACCACATATTTTTTCTTTTGGTGTGTTTTCAAATTTAGATTTAATTATTTTGTATACTTCATCCCATGAGGCCTTTTCAAACTTGCCGTTGTATTTAATAAATGGTGTATCTAATCTTTGGTGTAAAAGACCATCACAAGCATATCTTGTTTTGTCTGAGATCCATTCCTCATTAATATCTTCATTTATAATTGGAAGCACTCTTTTAACTTCCCAATCATATGTATCTACTCTTACATTTGATCCAATTGCATCCATAACATCAATTGTTTCTGTTTTCTTTAGTTCCCATGGTCTAGCTTCAAATACATAAGGTTTTGACGTAAGGGCTCCTACAGGACATAAATCTACAACGTTAGCAGACAATTCAGATTGCATTGATTGCTCTAGATAAGTTGTAATTTGCATATCTTCACCTCTTCCAATAGCACCTAGCTCTGGAACTCCAGCAACTTCCGTTGCAAATCTCACACATCTCGTACAATGAATACATCTTGTCATTTGAGTTTTAATCAATGGTCCCATATTTTTTTCAGGTACAGCTCTTTTGTTTTCTTTAAATCTTGATTTATCTACTCCGTAGTACATTGATTGATCTTGAAGATCGCATTCACCACCTTGATCACATACTGGACAATCTAAAGGATGATTAGCTAATAAAAATTCCATCACTCCCTTACGAGCTTTTTCTACTAAAGCAGTATTTGTTTTAATATTCATACCCTCAGAAGCTGGCATAGCACATGAAGCAATTGGTTTAGGAGATTTTTCCATTTCAACTAAACACATTCTGCAGTTACCTGCTATCGATAATTTTTCATGGTAACAAAATCTTGGTATTTCAACTCCAGCTTTTTCACAAGCTTGAAGTACTGTTAATCCTTCTTCGACTTCTACTTCAATTTCATTTACTTTTAATTTAAGCATTTTTTTTATCCAATAAATGTTGATCTACTAAATATGGAATATTGTTTTTCTTTTGAACAATTGGATCCAAATTGTTTCTTTTTTCAATTTCTTTTTTAAAGTGTCTAAGCAATCCTTGAACTGGCCATGATGAACCTTCTCCAAAAGCACAAATAGTATGTCCTGCAATTTGATTTGTGACATCACCTAACATATCTACTTCATCTTTTGTTGCATCACCTTTTGCCATCCTCTCAAGCATTCTCCACATCCAACCAGAACCTTCTCTACAAGGTGTACATTGACCACAACTCTCATGTTTGTAAAATCTTGCAATCCTTGCCATACATTTAATTATGTCCTGATCTTTGTTAATAACCACAATACCTGCTGTACCAAGTCCACTTTTTTCTTCAACACAAGCATCAAAGTCCATTTTTAAAGTTTCACATCTTTCTTTAGGTATTAATGGCATTGAAGAACCTCCAGGTATTACAGCTTGTAAATTTTCCCATCCACCAATTACACCACCAGCATGAACTTCTATTAATTCTTTTAAAGGAATACTCATTTCTTCTTCAACATTACAAGGATTGTTTACATTTCCAGAAATGCAGAAAATCTTAGTTCCAGTATTTTTTTCTCTTCCTAAAGAAGCAAACCATTTGGCTCCTCTTCTTAAAATAGTTGGAACCACTGCAATTGTTTCAACATTATTAATTATTGTAGGACATCCATATAGGCCTATCAAAGCTGGGAAAGGTGGTTTTAATCTAGGTTGGCCTTTTTTACCTTCTAAACTTTCAAGCAGTGCAGTTTCTTCACCACAAATATATGCACCAGCTCCATAATGAATATAAATATCTAAATCCCATCCTGTGCCAGCTGCATTTTTACCTAATAATTTTTTTTCATAAGCTTCATCTATTGCTGCTTGAAGTTTTTGACCATCAACAAAATATTCTCCTCTTATGTAAATGTAACAAACATGTGCTTGCACTGCATAAGATGCAATTAAACAACCCTCTATTAACTTGTGAGGTTCAAATCTTAAAATGTCTCTATCTTTACAAGTTCCTGGCTCAGACTCATCGCCATTTATAACTAGGTAATGTGGTCTAGATCCAACTTCTTTTGGCGCAAATGACCATTTTAAACCAGTAGGAAATCCTGCCCCACCTCGACCTCTCAATTGAGATTCTTTAATTTCATTTATTATCCAGTCTCTTCCTTTGTCAGTAATTTCTTTTGTATTTACCCAATCGCCTCTTTCTTGTGATGAAGATACATCTGAGCCCTTGTCATTATATAAATTTTGAAAAATTCTATCTTGATCTTTAAGCATTTTTTAAATCCATTAAGGTTTTCCTGTTATTTTCTGGTTCATTATTTATTCTTCCTCTATACGAGCCAGGTTTTGGGGTTTCTCCATTTAAAATTTTATCTAAAATATCTAAAGTTTTTTGTTTGTCTAAATCTTCATAATAGTCATCATTAATTTGCATCATTGGTGCATTGACACATGCACCTAAACATTCAACTTCCATCCATGAGCAACTTTTATCATTAGATAATTCACACTCATTTTCAGAAATTTTTTCTTTGCAGGCCTCAACTAATTGATTTGCACCTCTTATCATACAAGGTGTTGTTGTGCATACTTGAACAAAGTATTTACCCACAGGAGCTAAATTATACATTGTGTAAAAAGTAGCCACCTCATAAACTTTAATATAAGGCATATCTAAAAACTTAGCGATATACTTCATTGCAGCTAATGGTATCCAATTATTATTTTGTTTTTGAGCTATATAAAGTAAAGCCATAACAGCACTTTGCTGTTTACCTTCTGGATATTTTGCAACAATAACATTTGCTGCTTCCATTGATGAAGCATTGAATTCAAAACTTTCTGGCTGATCTTTTGCAGGTCTTCTTAAACTCATCTGTCTACCTCTCCAAAAACAATATCCAAAGAACCTAATACCGCAGGAACATCAGCTAACATGTGGCCTTTAATTAAATAATCCATCGATTGCAAATGTGAAAACCCTGGTGCCCTTATTTTACATTTGTAAGGTTTACTTGATCCATCAGATATTAAGTAAACACCAAATTCTCCTTTTGGCGCTTCAACAGCTGTATAAATTTCATCTTTTGGAACTCTGTATCCCTCTGTAAAAAGTTTAAAATGATGTATTAAAGCTTCCATTGATTGTTTTATTTCTGCCTTAGGTGGAGGGCTAATCTTGCCATCTAATGATTTAATTGGACCCTTTTCCATTTTAGCTAGACATTGTTTGATAATTGAAACACTTTCTTTCATTTCTTCAATTCTGCATAGATATCTGTCGTAACAATCTCCATTTTTTCCAACTGGAATTTTAAAGTCTAAACTTTCATAGCAGTCGTAAGGTTGAGATTTTCTTAAATCCCACGGTACACCTGAGCCTCTAATCATAACTCCTGAAAAAGAATAATCTAAAGCATCTTCTTTTGTGACAACTCCTATATCTACATTTCTTTGTTTAAAAATTCTATTATCAGTTAACAAACTTTCTAAATCATTAATTATTTTCGGAAACGTTTCACAAAATTTTGCAATATCTTCTTCTAAACCTTTTGGCAAATCTTGATGAACACCTCCTGCTCTGAAATAATTTGCATGAAGTCTTGACCCTGAAGCTCTCTCATAAAATGTCATTAGAGTTTCCCTTTCCTCAAAACCCCAAAGAGAAGGTGTTAATGCTCCTACATCAAGAGCTTGAGTTGTAACGTTTAAAATATGACTTAAGATTCTCCCAATCTCGCAAAATATGACTCTTATGTATTGAGCTCTAATTGGTACATCTATTTTAAGTATTTTTTCAACAGCTAGTGCGAAAGCATGTTCCTGATTCATTGGAGCGACATAATCTAAACGATCAAAATAAGGAACTGCCTGCATATAAGTTTTGTTTTCTATGAGTTTTTCTGTTCCTCTATGAAGTAAACCGATATGAGGATCTGCCTTTTCTACCACCTCTCCATCAAGCTCTAGAATTAATCTAAGAACACCATGAGCCGCAGGATGCTGAGGACCAAAATTTAAATTTAAATTTTTAATTTTTTTTTGTCATTATTTTGAATTTCTTCTTTAATGTATTTTGTTCCTTCCCAAGGACTCTCGTAATCGAAATTTCTATAATTTTGCTCAAGCTTTACTGGTTCGCTAATTACTTTTTTTTGCTCTTCGCTATATCTAACTTCTGAGTGACCCGTTAATGGAAAATCTTTTCTCAATGGGTGACCTTCAAATCCATAATCAGTTAATATTCTTCTTAGATCTGGGTGATCCTTGAAAGATACCCCATACATATCAAAAACCTCTCTCTCCATCCAGTTTGCTGATGGAAAAATGCTAGTTAATGATGGAATAACTTCATTTTCTGCAATTAAATATTTTACAATCAATCTTTGATTAAATTCATGACTTAAAAACAAGTATACCACTTCAAACCTTTGATTTTGTTCTGGGTAATCAACAACTGTTATATCTATTAGTTGCCTAAATTTAGTATCTTGATTTGTTTTTAAAAATATAGCAACATCAACCATATCTTCTTTATCTATTTCAATATAAATTTGGTTATGTTTAATTTCTGTGTTGTTAATTTTTGTAGTTAACTCAGAATTAATTTTTTTTTCTAGATCTTCTAAACTTTTCATAACTATCTAATAAAAGATCCTTTTTTTCTAATTTTTTTTTGTAATTGAAGTATTCCATACAACAATGCCTCTGCTGATGGAGGACATCCTGGTACATAAACATCTACAGGAACAATACGATCACAACCTCTAACAACTGAATATGAATAATGGTAATATCCACCCCCATTTGCGCAACTGCCCATTGAAATTACATATCTTGGTTCAGGCATCTGGTCGTAAACTTTTCTTAAAGCTGGCGCCATTTTATTTGTTAAAGTTCCTGCAACTATCATAACATCTGATTGTCTAGGGGAACCCCTTGGGGCTGCTCCAAATCTTTCTAAATCATATCTTGGCATAGCTGTTTGCATCATTTCAACGGCGCAACAAGCTAATCCAAAAGTCATCCAATGAAGTGATCCTGATCTTGACCAGTTAATTAAATTATCAAGTGATGTAGTTATAAAACCATTCTTACTAAAATCTTCTGCAAGTTGTTTAAATTCCTCAGGAACTTGATCTATTTTATTATTCATTGTGGTTTATAATTTTTATTCCCAGTCTAAAGCACCTTTTTTCCATTCATAAATAAAACCTATTGTAAGAATGAACAAAAAAATCATCATTGATGAAAAACCTAATAATCCGATATTTCCAAGAGATATTGCCCATGGAAATAAAAATGCTATCTCTAAATCAAAAATAATAAATAGAATTGCAACTAAATAAAATCTCACATCAAATTCCATTCTTGAATCCTCGAAAGGTTCAAAACCACACTCATAAGCTGAAAGTTTTTCAGGATCAGGTTTTTTAGGAGATAGAATAAAGTTTACAACCACAAAAGCACAACTTAAGCCAAGAGCTAAAACTAAAAATATTATTATTGGTAGGTAATCTTTTAAAAAATCAGATAACATGGAAATCTATATATCAGTTTTTGTCTGTTGTTGAAGGGCTGATACGTCACATTTTTATTAATATTAACATTGAAAAATGCGAAAAAGTGGCGGGAGTGAAGGGACTCGAACCCTCGACCTATCGCGTGACAGGCGATCGCTCTAACCAACTGAGCTACACCCCCACTTTGATGTTTTGGTGGGCAGTAAAGGACTCGAACCTTTGACCCCCTCGGTGTAAACGAGATGCTCTACCAACTGAGCTAACCGCCCAAAACAAGGCTACTTATTACATCAACACTTAAATAATGTAAATTAATTATTATTGAATACTAGCTTGAGATTTTTCGTCTTTTTTAGATATATCGACCTCAACCCACTCTGTAGGTTTAAGTTCTTTTGTCAAAGCTATTTTTATAACCTGATCAGCATATTCAACTGGAGTGATCTTAATATCGTCTATAATTTTCTTAGGCATATCCACTAAATCTTTTTCATTCTCTTTAGGAATTAAAACTTCTTTTATTCCAGCTCTGTGTGCTGCTAATAATTTTTCTTTCAAACCACCAATTGGTAATACTTGACCTGTTAAAGTTACTTCACCAGTCATAGCAACATCTCTTCGTACAGGAATGTTGGTAATTGACGAGACAATCGATGTTACCATTCCAATACCAGCAGATGGGCCATCTTTTGGTGTTGCTCCTTCAGGAACATGAATATGAAAATCTTTTTTCTCAAAAATAGGTGGAATAATTCCATACTCTAAACATTTTGATCTTACAAAAGATTTTGCGGCCTTAACCGACTCCTGCATTACGTCCCCTAATTTACCAGTGATTTGCATTCTCCCTTTACCAGGCATTGTAACAGTTTCAATTTTTAAAATTTCTCCACCATACTCAGTCCAAGCAAGTCCTGTTACTATACCTACTCTATTTTCAGACTCTAATTCTCCAAACTTAAACTTGGGGACACCTAAAAAATCAGATAAATTTTTATTATTTATACCAACTTCTTTTTCTTCACCTGCAACAATTTTTTTAACGACTTTTCTTGCAAGTTTAGAAATTTCCCTTTCAAGATTTCTTACACCTGACTCTTTTGTATATCCTCTAATGACTTCTTTTATAATATCATCATCCAACTTCATTTCTTTTTCTTTGACGCCGTTATCTTTAATTTGTTTTGGTAATAAATACTTGTTTGCGATACTAATTTTTTCATCCTCGGTGTAACCCGCTAATCTAATAACCTCCATCCTATCTAATAAAGGAGGTAAAATGTTTAAGGTATTAGCAGTCGTTACAAACATCACATCAGATAAATCATAATCAACTTCTAAATAATGATCATTAAATGTTGTGTTCTGTTCGGGATCTAGAGCTTCTAATAATGCCGAAGATGGATCACCTCTATAATCATTTCCTATTTTATCTATTTCATCTAACAAAATTAATGGATTTTTAGTCCCTGCTTTTTTCATCATTTGAATAATTTTACCTGGAAGAGATCCAATATATGTTCTTCTGTGTCCACGTATTTCTGCTTCATCTCTCATTCCACCAACTGACATTCTAACAAATTCTCTATTTGTAGCTTTTGCAATTGATTTTCCTAATGAGGTTTTTCCAACACCTGGGGGTCCAACTAAACATAAAATTGGGCCTTTAATTTTTTCCATTCTTTTTTGAACAGCTAAAAATTCTATTATTCTCTCTTTAACCTTTTCTAATCCAAAGTGATCTTTATCAAGAATATCGAGAGCTTTCTTTAAATCTATATCTACCTCACTTTTTTTGTGCCAAGGAAGTTCTGTCATCCAATCTAAATAATTTCTCACAACTGTTGCCTCTGCTGACATTGGGCTCATATTTTTTAATTTTTTTAATTCTTGTAAGCACTTCTTCTCTACCTCTTTTGGCATCTTTGCTTTTGTTATTGCTTTGTTCAAGCTGGTTGTTTCATCTTTACCATCTTCAATTTCACCAAGTTCTTTTTGAATAGCTTTTAGTTGCTCATTTAAATAATACTCTCTTTGTGTTTTTTCCATCTGGGTTTTGACTCTTCCCCTAATTCTTTTTTCAACACCAATAATACTTGTTTCATTTTCCATTATTTTAATAATGGCGTTTAATCTTTTCTTTACATCTACAGTTTCAAATATTTGTTGTTTTTCTGAAATGGTAGCTGTTATATGAGATGCAATATTATCTGCAATTTGTGAAGGGTCTTTTAATTGTTTAATTGTGTTTATGGTTTCATTGGAAATTTTTTTATTTATAGATGTTAATTTTTCTAATCTTCTTAAAGCTGTAGCAGCTAAAGGAAATAAATCCTCATCTTTAGATAAAACATCGTTATAGTGAGTGTAATCGCATGTTATAAATTTTTCATTATCCTTAAAATCTAAAATTTTTACTCTTTTAATACCTTCAACTAAAACTTTAACTGTGCCATCTGGTAATTTTAACAATTGTAAAATACTTCCTTCACACCCATACATAAATACATCTGTTTTCTTAGGATCATCAATTTCTGAATTTTTTTGAGTTACTAAAATAATTTTCTTTTCTTTTTTCATCACTTCATTAAGTGCTGAAATAGACTTATCTCTTCCTACAAATAAAGGTATTACCATACTCGGAAAGACTACAATGTCTCTCAAAGGAAGTAAGGGAAGTGAAATTTTGACATCCATATGAACAATATGGATATTATATTTTATAATGCAATAGGTATTTATTACTTATTAAGGATATTAAGCCGCTGTAGTCTTATTTGACTTAGATTTATTGTCACCTTTAGCATGAACTAAGATTGGTTGTGATTGTCCTTTTGCAGCGCCAGCGTCAACGATAACTTCTTCAATATTATCTTGACTTGGAAGATCGTACATTGTTTTCAACAAAATGTTTTCTAAAATTGATCTCAAACCTCTTGCTCCAGTTTTTTTGCTAATAGCTTTTTGTGCTATTTCTTTTAGAGCATTTTCTTTAAATGTTAGTTTAGCACCATCCAATTTAAACAGCTCTTGATATTGTTTTGTTAAAGAATTTTTTGGTTCTTGTAATATTTTTATTAAAGATTTTTCATCTAAATCTTCAAGTGTTGCTATCATTGGAAGTCTTCCAATAAATTCTGGGATTAATCCAAATTTTAATAAATCTTCTGGCTCTAAACCTTTCATCCATTCACCAGTTTTCTTATCTTGAGTATTTTTAACATCTGCACCAAAACCAATTGAAGTACCTTTGTCTCTTTGAGAAATTATTTTATCAAGTCCTGCAAAGGCTCCTCCACAAATAAACAAAATATTTGTTGTGTCTACTTGTAAAAATTCTTGCTGAGGATGTTTTCTACCACCTTGAGGAGGAACACTTGCAACAGTACCTTCCATTATTTTAAGAAGAGCTTGCTGAACACCTTCACCAGATACATCTCTTGTAATCGATGGGTTTTCAGATTTTCTGCTTATTTTATCAACCTCATCAATATAAACTATTCCTCTTTGCGCTTTTTCAACATTATAGTCAGATGCTTGTAACAATTTTAAAATAATATTTTCAACATCCTCTCCAACATACCCTGCCTCTGTTAAGGTAGTTGCATCAGCCATCGTAAATGGAACGTCTAGAATTCTAGCAAGAGTTTGTGCAAGCAATGTTTTTCCACAACCTGTAGGACCCACTAAAAGTATATTTGATTTTGATAGCTCAACATTTTTACTTGTTTTGCTTTCATAATTTAATCTTTTGTAATGATTGTGTACTGCAACAGATAATACTTTCTTCGCATGAGCTTGACCAATTACATAATCATCTAATACTGAACAAATTTCTTTTGGAGATGGAAGACCATCTTGATGTTTTACAAAAGTGTCTTTGCTCTCTTCTTTTATAATGTCCATACATAGTTCAACACATTCATCGCAGATGAAAACGGTTGGGCCAGCGATCAATTTTCTTACTTCATGTTGGCTCTTGCCACAGAAAGAACAGTAAAGAATATTTTTATTATTTGTTGTCATTTTAATTTTTATAACGAATCAATTTAATTACTTTATTATAGAAGACTCACACTAATCAAGTTTCGATTAATGATGACTCAATATATTGTGTACTAAGATCTTTTTTCTACTACTTCGTCAATTAGACCAAATGATTGTGCGACATCTGCAGTCATAAAATTATCTCTTTCAAGAGCAGATTTTATTTCTTCAACACTTTTTCCAGTATGTTTAGAGTAAATTTCATTAAGCCTTTTCTTTAAAGACAAAACCTCATTAGCATGAATTTCTATATCAGTTGCCTGACCTTGAAAACCTGCAGAGGGTTGGTGAACCATTATTCTTGAGTTTGGTAAAGAAAATCTTTTTCCTTTAGTTCCTGCTGCAAGCAAAAAAGAACCCATAGAAGCTGCTTGGCCAATACATAAAGTAGAAATGTCTGGCTTCACATATTGCATTGTATCGTAAATACCAAGTCCTGCTGTAACCAAACCCCCTGGGCTATTAATGTATAAATAAATTTCTTTTTTTGGATCTTCAGCTTCTAAAAATAATAATTGAGCAGTAACTAAAGATGCAACATTGTCATTAATTTGTCCTGTTAAAAAAATAATTCTTTCTTTTAATAGTCTTGAATAAATATCATAAGCTCTTTCACCTTTGCTTGATTGTTCAACAACCATTGGTACAAGATTGCTCATATGTTCTGATAATTTTGTTGTCATAAGTTGATTCGTTCTACTTATACAACTTGCGATTACTTTTTGCTAACTTTTTTTATCTTTTTCACTGCTGGCTTTGATTTTGCCTTTTT
>CACJFA010000013.1 GCA_902592545.1 uncultured Pelagibacteraceae bacterium
TCTAAATCTATCTTTTGAAGCAACTTTTTTAACCTTGTTGCTAACTCTAAATCTTTTTCTGATACTAGTGTTTAGTTTCATTACTTTTTCTTTCCTTCTTTTTTGAGGACATATTGACCTTTTTCTCGAACACCTTTGCCTTTATAAGGTTCAATTTTTCTTAATGTTTTAATTTTAGATGCAACTTCACCAACTAATTGCTTATCAGAGCCTGTGATTTTTAATGTTGTTTGTTTTTCAACAGCAATTTTAATGCCTTCTGGTATGTCAAAATTGATATCATGACTATAACCCAATTGTAAATTTAACTGATTTCCTTTTAAAGCAGCTCTATAACCAACGCCAACTAATTCTAAAGTTTTTTCATAACCTGTGCTGGATCCAATAACAGCATTATTGATTAAACTTCTATTCATGCCCCAAAGTCTTTTTGAGTTTTGATCTACTTTTTTTGGTTTAATAGAAATTTCTTTTCCTTCGATAACGTCTAAATTAAACATATCTAAATCGACATTGATTGATTTTTTTCCAAGAGGTCCTTCTATATTTAGAATATTTCCAGCTAAAGCAACTTTTACTTTTTCTGGGATCGATATGTTTATTTTACCTATTTTAGACATTAAAATACCTTACAAATTATTTCGCCACCAACTTTTTGTTTTCTAGCATCTATATCAGTCATTACTCCTTTTGGAGTTGAAACAATAGCAATTCCTAAACCATTGTTTATTTTAGGTAAGCTATCGGCAGATGAAAAAATTCTTCTCCCAGGTTTTGATACTCTTTCAAAAGCACTAATTACAGGATTACCTGAATGGTACTTAAGCTCTAATGATAGCATTGGTTTCTTTTCTTCAGAACTTACTTTAAAATCTTTAATAAAACCTTCATTTTTAAGTATATCCGCAATTTTTGTTTTAAAATTAGATGAAGGTAATTCTACTTTTTTATGATTTCTAGCTTGAGCGTTCTTCACTCTTGCAATCATATCTCCTATTGGGTCACTTAAACTCATAATTTTCCTTTCTACCAGCTAGATTTAACTAAGCCAGGTATCTTTCCTTGTAATCCTAATTGTCTTAATGCAATTCTTGAAATCTTTAATTTTCTGTAAACACCATGAGGTCTTCCGGTAATCTCGCACCTATTCATAACTCTTGTTTTAGCAGAGTTTCTTGGCAGTTTAGATAATTTTTGTTGCGCTTTAAATCTTTCTTCTAATGGAATCTTTTTATCCATAACAATCTTCTTTAATGCTTGTCTTTTCTTATAAAGCCTATCTGAAAGCTTAATTCTTTTTTTATTTTTATTAACAGCGCTTAACTTTGCCATGTTTAATTATCTCCTTTTTTAATAAATGGAAAATTCATTTTTTCTAGTAATGCAAAACTATGCTCTTTATTTATTGCTTTAATAACTATTACTATATCTAAACCTCTAACTTTGTCTGCTCTATCAAAGCTTACTTCTGGAAAAATTATATGTTCTTTAATTCCAAATGTATAATTGCCAAATTTGTCAAAGCCTTTTGGTGACAAACCTCTAAAATCTTTAATTCTTGGTAATGCAATATTCACTAATCTGTCTAAGAATTCATACATTCTATTTTTTCTTAATGTTACCTTTAAACCAGCATTTGATCCTTTTCTGGTTTTAAAATTTGCTACTGATTTTTTAAATTTAGTTGTAACTGGTTTTTGTCCAGTAATTTTAGCCATATCTTCCTCGCATGATTTTAAAATCTTAGAATCTGTAGCATCTAAACCAAGACCCATATTTAAAACAACTTTCTCAATTCTTGGAGTCATATAAATATTTTTAAAACCAAACTGATCTTTTAATGCAGGCTGAATTTCTTTATTGAATATTTCTTTTAATCTTGGTGTCATTATTTTTTAGCCTCTTTTTTCTTAGTCGATTTTTCATCAATTAGTTTTAAGTTAGAAATATGAATAAAGCTTTCCTTTGGAAAAATTCCACCTTTTTTCTCTTTTGTTGTTTTAACGTGTTTTTTAACCATGTTTATTTCTTTAACTTTAGCTCTGTTATTAACTCTATCAATTTCAATAACTTCACCCTCTTTTTTTTTATCTCTGCCAGCTAAAACTCTTACTTTCAAACCTTTTTTAATCATTATAAAACCTCCGGTGCCAAAGAAATAATTTTCATTTGGCCTCTACTTCTTAATTCTCTTGTAACTGGTCCAAAAATTCTTGTTCCTACTGGCTCCCCTTTGTCATCAACTAACACAGCAGCATTATTATCAAATCTTACTTTAGAACCATCATTTCTATGAATTCCTTTTTTAACCCTTACAACAACAGCTTTATGGACAGATCCTTTTTTTACTTTTCCTTTAGGTATAGCCTCTTTAACTGCAATCACAATTGTATCACCAATACTAGCGTATCTTCTTTTTGAACCACCTAGAACTTTAATGCACTCAATTCTTTTTGCGCCAGTATTGTCAGCAACTTGTAATTCTGTTTGAACACCAATCATTACTTTGTACTCTCCATAACTTGAAATTTTTTATTTTTAGAAAAAGGTTTGCTCTCAATAATTGAAACTTTGTCACCAGTTTTGAACTTATTATTTTCATCGTGGGCGTTATAGTTTTTTCTAACTCTAATTACTTTTTTTAGAACTGGGTGAGAATATTTACGTTCTACCATAACAGTAACTGTTTTGTTTGGTTTATCGCTTATAACTACACCTGTAAGTATTTTTTTAGGCATTTGCTTTTCCTTTTAAAATTGTTTTTAATCTTGCTATTGTTTTTCTAGTTTCCCCAATTTTAGCTGGGTTTGTTACTTGTGAATTCATTTTTTGAAATCTGAAATTAAAAAGATCTTTTTTAAGTTTATCAATATTCTTCACAATTTCGTCCTTTGATAATTTTTTAATTTCTTGTTTTTTCATTATGCAAATCTCTTAATTGTTTTAGTCTTTATAGGTAATTTTGCTGAAGCTTTGTATAATGCTTCTTTAGCAATTTGTTCAGAAACACCATCAACTTCAAACAATATTCTTCCTGGTTTTACTCTGCATGCAAAGTATTCAGGCGATCCTTTTCCTTTACCCATTCTAACTTCAATTGGTTTTTTAGAAACTGGTATATTTGGGAATATTCTTGTCCAAACTCTTCCTTGTCTTTTCATATGTCTTGTTAATGCAACCCTTGCAGCCTCTATTTGCTTTCCAGTAACTCTTTCTGGTTGCAAAGCTTTTAATGCGTAAGCACCATAATTAATAGTACTTGCTCTAGTAGCAGTACCGTGAATTCTACCTTTATGTGCTTTTCTCCACTTTGTTCTAACTGGTTGAAGCATTATTATTTACCTTCCTTTGGTGTTACCTTGTTAGTCTCTTGGCTAAATTCTCTAGCAAAAACTTCACCTTTATAAATCCAAACTTTAATACCAATAATTCCATATGTTGTAAGAGCCTCTGCCTCTGCATAATCTATATCAGCTCTTAAAGTATGTGATGGAATACTTCCATCTCTTAACCATTCTGTTCTAGCTATTTCATTTCCACCAAGTCTTCCACTCACAGAAACTTTAATTCCTTTTGCTCCAAGTCTAATACATGATTGCATTGCTCTTTTCATAGCTCTTCTGTAAGAAATTCTTTTAACTAGCTGCTGCGCAATATTTTCTGCTACCAAATAAGCATTTGTCTCAGGTTTTTTCACCTCTTTTATGTTTAGATTTACTTCATTTGTAGTTAACTTTGAGAGATTATTTTTAATTTTGTCAATATCACTTCCTTTTTTACCAATCACAAATCCTGGTCTAGAAGTGTATATTGTAACATAACACTTATTAGAGGTTCTTTCGATCATTACCTTTGATACGCCAGAGTTGATTACATTTTTCTTGATATATTCTCTAATTTTAAAATCTTCGATTAGATAATTTCCAAAATCTTTTTTCTTAGCATACCATACAGAGTCCCATCCTCTGTTGACACCTAATCTAAAACCTACAGGATTAACTTTTTGCCCCATGCTTCTCCATTTGTTTTGCTTCTGATAAAATTATTGTTACAGTTGACCAAGGTTTTAATATTGGTGCTGCTCTTCCTTTGGCTCTTGGTCTAAATCTTTTCATAACTATTTTTTTTCCACAATATGCCTCTTTAACTATTAATTTATCAATATCGTATTGAAAATTATTTTCAGCATTGGCAACTGCAGAACTTATTGTTTTTCTAACATCTTTAGTAACTCTCTTTTCTGAAAACTGTAAATCTCTAATAGCAACATCAACTTTTTTACCAACGATACTTCTAAGTATTGGATTTAACTTTCTAACACTTGATCTAATACCGTTATTAACAGACTTCACTGTTTTTTCGTTAGGTTTATCTATTTTCTTTTTCTTGCCCATAGTTATTTCTTCTCTGCTGTTGCTGGTTTAGCTTTTTTATCAGCCGGTGTATGACCAAAGAACGTTCTTGTTGGCGCAAACTCACCTAATTTATGTCCAACCATATCTTCTGAAACAGTTATTGGTATAAATTTTTTACCATTATAAATTTGGAAACTTACCCCTACAAAATCTGGTAAAATTGTAGATTTTCTTGACCAAGTTTTAATAGGAATTTTCTTTGGATCGTCTTTATACTTGTCGACTTTCTTCATCAAGCTTTCTTCTACAAACGGACCTTTCCAAACTGCTCTAGCCATTACTTAGTATCCTTCCTCTTATTTCTTCTCTTAACTATAAATTTATCAGTTCTCTTATTATCTCGGGTTTTTAAACCTTTAGCAGACTGTCCTGTAGGTGATACTGGATGTCTTCCTCCAGCTGATTTACCTTCACCACCTCCATGTGGGTGATCAACTGGGTTTTTAACAACACCTCTTGTATGAGGTCTTCTACCCAACCATCTTGATCTACCTGCTTTTCCAATTTTAATATTTTTTTGATCTGGATTACTTAAAATTCCAATAGTAGCCAAAGCTCTTGAATCTATTTTTCTTACTTCACCTGAAGCTAATTTGATTAAACTATAGTTTCCATCTAGACCGCTAATAGTAACTGATGAACCAGCAGCTCTAGCGATTTTTCCACCACCACCTGGCTGTATCTCAACATTGTGTATATTGATACCCACTGGTATATCCTGTAATGGCATACAATTACCTACTTTGATTTCTTTTTTAGAACCACTTTCAACTTTATCTCCAACTTTAATTTTTTGTGGTGCTAAGAAATATGAATGAGTACCATCCTCAAATTTAACTAACATGATGTAGCATGATCTATTAGGATCATATTCAATTCTTTCTACTGTGGCTTCCATGTCGAATTTTTTTCGATAAAAATCCACATGTCTGTACATTTTTTTATGTCCACCAGCTCTATTAATAGAGGTAATATGACCGTTATTATTTCTACCTTTCATCGCATTTTTAGGTGAAACTAAGGTCTTGAATGGTTTACCTTTCCACAAACCAGCTCTATCAACTAAAATGGTACCTCTTGTAGATTTTGTATATGGTTTAAAAGTTTTTAATGCCATTTATTAAATTCCTGTTGTTAGATCAATACTTTGACCTTTTTTTAAAGTAATTATTGCTTTTTTATATCCAGATACTTTTACTTTTTTGCCTCTAGTAACTTTTGTTCTGTTTTGTTTATTTATAATATTTATTTTAGTCACATTAACTTTAAATATTTTTTCAATATTCTTTTTTAAATTTTTCTTATTTGCACCATCTGGAACTTTAAAAACAATTTTATTTAGTTCAGACAAGTTAGTTGATTTCTCAGTAACCACTGGTGATAGAATTTTGTCGTATAAGTGTATTTTTTCCATTTTATGAATATCTCTTTTCTAATTCTTTCACTGAACTTTCCGTGAAAACAACTTTTTTAAATTTAATAATATCGTAAGCACTAAAATGATTTACATCAGTAACTTTAACATTTGGAATATTTCTTACTGATTTTTCAATTTTTTCTTTTGAATTTTTATCTAATATTATTAGTGAATTTTTAATTTCAAGTTTATTGATAATTGAATTCATCTCTTTTGTTTTTTTAATTTCAGAACTAAAATCATTTAAGATTAATAAATTTTTATTATTATTTTTTTCAGTAATTAATGAAGCTACGCTTTGTTTTTTCTCTGTTTTGTTTAATTTTCTTTTTTTATAAGCTAATTCACCTTTTGGTCCATGAGCAATACCACCGCCGACAAATATAGGAGCTTTTCTACTAGCATGCCTTGCACCACCAGTCCCTTTTTGAGCATATATTTTTGAAGTTGGTCCTTTTACTTCATTTTGTTGTTTAGTTTTGGCATGTCTTCCTTTGTAATTAGCATTTGTTTTATAAAGAACAGCGCTAACTAATTTATAATTAATTTTTGCAGAAAAAATCTTATCCAAAACTTCAATACTATCTTTTTTCCCGTCTATGCTAATTTTATCTAATTTCATTATTTTTTCTTTTTCTCAGGTGTTTTTTTAGCCTCTTCAGCAGCTGCTTGTTTCTCACCAATTGTCATTTTGCTTATATTTTTTATTGATTTTTTAACCATTACTTCAGAATTTTTTGAACCAGGTATTGATCCTTTTAAGTAAAGAAGTTCATTTTCTAAGTCAGTTTTTATTATTTCAATATTTTGCATTGTTCTTAGCTTGTCACCCATATGACCAGCCATTTTTTTTCCTTTAAAAACTTTTCCTGGATCTTGGCTATGGCCAGTTGAACCATGTGCTCTGTGTGATATTGAAACACCATGGCTGGCTCTTAAACCACCAAAATTATGTCTTTTCATGGCACCAGCAAAACCTTTACCAATTGTTTTTGATCTTGTGTCTACAAATTTAATATCTTTGAATATTTCTAAACCAAACTCGTTTCCTTCTTTGTAAACAGATGTGTCGTTTACTCTAAATTCTTTTAATTTTTTCTTAGCTTCAGTATTTTTTTTAGCAAAAACACCTTTCATAGCTTTTGTTAATTTTGAATTTTTAATTTTTCCATATCCAAGCTGAACAGCTTTGTATCCCCTTTTTTCCTCTTCAATAACCTGAATAACTCTAGCTTTTTCAACCTTCAGCACTGTTACTGGAACTAACTGACCAGATTTATAGAATTCTCTCGTCATTCCTATTTTTTTTCCTAATAAAGCTATCTCGCTCATAATTAAATTTTTATCTCCACATCTACACCAGAAGCCAAATCAAGTTTCATCAAAGCTTCTACAGTTTGTGGTGTTGGTTCAATAATATCGATTAATCTTTTGTGTGTTCTTGACTCAAATTGTTCTCTACTTTTCTTATCTATGTGAGGTGATCTTAATACAGTATATCTTTCAATTCTTGTAGGTAATGGAATAGGTCCCTTAATTGTAGCTCCAGTTCTTTTTACTGTGTTAACAATTTCCTCTGTAGAAGCGTCTAGAACCTTATTATCGTACGCTCTTAGTTTTATCCTTATGTTTTGTTTTTCCATTATCCCGCTACCTTTTTAGTTACTTCGTCTTGAACGTTTTGAGGAACTTTAGAATAATGATCAAAGAACATTGAATATTGCGCTCTTCCTTGTGACATTGATCTAAGATTATTGATATAACCAAACATATTGGCTAGAGGAACCATAGCTGTAATCACAGTTGCATTTCCTCTTTGTTCTTGAGTACTAATTTGACCTCTTCTACTATTTAAATCACCAATAACATCTCCCATATAATCTTCAGGAGTAACAACTTCTACTCTCATTATTGGTTCTAAAAGTTTTAAACCACCTTGAGTACAAGCTTCTTTAAAACACGCTCTACTTGCAAGTTCAAAAGCTAAAACGCTTGAGTCAACATCATGATGTAAACCATCAACAATAGTTACTTTATAATCGATCATTGGGAAACCTGCCAAAATTCCACTATCAGAGACAGTTTCAATACCTTTTTCAACACCAGGAATAAATTCTTTTGGAATAGCTCCACCTTTAATAGCACTTTCAACTTCTCTTCCTTTTCCTGGTTCTTGAGGTTCAACAAATAATTTTACTTTAGCAAACTGACCAGCACCACCACTTTGTTTTTTATGTATGTATTCATACTCAGCAGATTTTTCTATGGTCTCTCTGTAAGCAACTTGTGGAGCACCTACGTTTGCTTCAACTTTAAATTCTCTTTTCATTCGATCAACAATAATATCTAAGTGAAGTTCACCCATACCTTTAATAATTGTTTGACCTGACTCTTCATCAGAAGAAACTCTAAATGATGGATCCTCTTTAGCTAATCTTGCTAAAGCTTCACCCATTTTTTCTTGATCACCTTTTGTTTTTGGCTCTACAGCAATTTCAATTACTGGCTCTGGGAATTCCATTGGCTCTAGCAACACTGGATTTTCTTTGTCACATAAAGTGTGACCAGTCATAGTATTTTTCAATCCTGCTAGTGAAACAATATCGCCTGCATTAGCTTCCTTAATGTCTTCTCTTGAATTAGCATGCATTAAAAGCATACGACCAACTCTTTCTTCCTTATCAGATGAAGAGTTGTATACAGCTGTTCCAGACTTAATTGTACCAGAATAAATTCTAACAAATGTTAAAGAACCAACAAAAGGATCGTTTGCAACTTTAAATGCTAAACCAGAAAAAGATGAACCATCATCAAATTTCATTTCTATTTCATCTTCTGATCCAACTTTTGTTCCTTTAATTGAACCAATATCAACTGGACTTGGTAAGTAGTTCACAACTGCATCTAGTAAAGGTTGAACACCTTTATTTTTAAAGGCAGATCCAGTTAAAACTGGAACAAAACTAAAATTCAATGTTCCTTTTCTTATGCATTTAACCAAATCTTCTTCCTTAATTTCGTCTCCATTTAAGTAAGATTCCATTAATTTTTCATCTTGTTCTACAGCAGTTTCGATTAATTCTGTTCTGTACTTTTCGGTTATTTCTTTAAGATCATCAGGAATATCTTTGTATTCCCACTCTGCACCTAAAGCCTCATTTTTCCAAACCTGAGCTTTCATTTTAACTAAATCAACAACTCCAGTTAAAGAGGCTTCAATTCCAATAGGAACTTGTAATACTAATGGCTTAGCACCTAATCTATCTTTAATCATGTCTACACATCTAAAGAAATCAGCACCTGTTCTGTCTAATTTGTTTACAAAACAAATTCTTGGTACTTTATACTTATCGGCTTGTCTCCATACAGTTTCAGATTGTGGTTCTACACCTGCTACACCATCAAAAACAGCTACTGCACCATCTAAAACTTTTAAAGATCTCTCTACTTCAATAGTAAAGTCTACGTGACCTGGAGTATCTATAATGTTAACTCTGTGATCATTCCAAAAACAAGTAGTTGCTGCAGAAGTAATTGTAATACCTCTTTCTTGTTCTTGCTCCATCCAATCCATGGTTGCTGCACCATCGTGTACTTCACCTATTTTATGACTTTTACCTGTGTAATATAAAATTCTTTCTGTAGTAGTTGTTTTACCAGCATCTATATGGGCCATGATCCCAATGTTTCTGTATTTATCTAATGTATGAGTTCTAGCCATATCTTATTACCACCTAAAATGAGCAAAGGCCTTATTGGACTCCGCCATTTTGTGTACATCCTCTCTTTTTTTAACAGCAGCACCTTTTTTTTCATAAGCATCATAAAGCTCATTAAAAATTTTATCTGCCATGTGTTTATCTTTTCTTTTTCTTGCTGACTCAACTAACCATCTAATGGCTAAAGCTTGTGCTCTTTTACTTTTTACCTCAACAGGAACTTGATAAGTTGCACCACCAACTCTTCTAGATCTAACTTCAACAGTTGGTTTGATGTTATTAATTGCTTCATTGAAAATATTAATCGGTTCATCTTTTGTTTTTGTTTTTATTTTATCTATAGCGTCATAAACTATTTTGGCAGCAATACCTCTTTTACCATCATACATGATATTGTTGATTAATTTAGGAATAATAGTTGATTTGAATTTTGGATCTGGAACTACATTTTTTTTAGGTTGAGTTTTTTTTCTAGACATTATTTACCTTTTTTTGTTCCGTATAAAGATCTTCTTTGTTTTCTATTTGCAACACCCTGAGTATCTAGATTACCTCTTAGAATATGATAACGAACACCTGGTAAATCTTTTACCCTACCACCTCTAATCAATACTACCGAGTGTTCTTGAAGGTTATGACCTTCACCAGGAATATAAGCTGTAACTTCAAATCCATTTGACAATCTCACTCTAGCAACTTTTCTTAATGCAGAGTTTGGTTTTTTAGGTGTTGTTGTATAAACTTTTACACAAACGCCTCTCTTTAAAGGTTGTTTTTGTAAAGCAGGAACTTTGTTCCTTGCCGCTGGTTTAACCCTTTTTTTTCTTAACAACTGATTAATAGTTGGCATAAATTTTTAAAATTAATTAATTTATTTTTAGATGAAAATAACTGACAGGTTATTTTGTGGCAGCGTTTAGTACCGTTAGAAGCACTACATTCCAACCAAAAACATCGCCAAATTACTTAATAATAGCACTTTGTCAAACTAAAACTGCAATTTTTAGGCGATTTTTTTACTGATTTGCCTGCGTTTCTTCAGGTTCTGAAGCTTCTATTTTATCCTGCTCTGCTAAGAAATTGTTATCATCTTCTAGAGCTTTATTGTTCCATCTATTTTTAATATTACCAGTACCTGCTGGAACTAATCTTCCAACAATTACGTTCTCTTTTAGACCATTTAATGGATCGACTTTTCCTTTAATTGCAGCATCGGTTAATACTCTTGTTGTTTCTTGGAACGAAGCAGCTGAAATAAATGACTCAGTTTGAAGCGATGCTTTAGTGATACCCATTAAAACTCTTTCACCAACAGCTGGTGTTTTTCCCTCTGCAACTAATTTTTCATTAGTATTATCAAACTTAATTCTATCAACCACTTCACCAGGTAAATAACTTGAATCTCCTGATACTTTAACTTCAACTTTTTTAAGCATTTGTCTTAAAATAGTTTCAATATGCTTATCATTTATGATTACACCTTGTAATCTATAGACTTCTTGAACTTGATTAACAAAATATTCTGTTAGTTCTTTAATTCCTAAAATTCTTAAAATATCATGTGGCAGTGGTTGGCCATCTAAAAGATACTCACCTTTTTGAATTTTTTCACCAGGATTAAAATTGATATGTTTTCCTTTTGGAATTAAATAATTTGACGGTTCTGATCCATCTTCAGGAACAATAGATACTCTTTGTTTACCTCTTACCTCTTTACCAAAAACAACACTACCATCATTTTCAGCAATGATTGCACTATCCTTAGCTTTTCTAGCTTCAAATAACTCAGCAACTCTTGGAAGACCTCCAGTAATATCTTTTGTTTTTGTAGTTTCCTTAGGCAATCTTGCAATTACGTCACCTGCATAAACTTTTTGACCGTCTTTGATTGATAAAATCGAATCCGGTACTAAATAATATCTAGCTTCATTATCATCAGCTTTTTTAATCACATTTCCTTTTTCATCTCTTAAAGTAATTCTAGGTTTTAAATCAGTACTTTTTGATTGACCTCTCCAATCAATTACTGATTTAGAAGAAATTCCTGTTGCATCGTCAGTAGTTTCTTGAATTGATACACCATCAATTAAATCTACATAACTAGCTGTACCACTTTTCTCTGCTATAACTGGTGTTGTGTAAGGATCCCATTCACATATTTTAGTATTTGCTTTAACTTTGTCACCATTGTTGAAAAATAATCTTGAACCATAAGCAACTTTATAAACCGCTATCTGAACCCCTTTGTCATCCTCTATAGAAAGTTGAGTGTTTCTTCCCATAACAATCAAATTCTTTTTAGAGTCTTCTAAAATATTTGAATTTATTATTTTTAAAGTTCCATCACTTTTAGTTACTATTTGAGAATCTTGTTTGACAGAAGCTGTTCCTCCAACATGGAAAGTTCTCATTGTTAGTTGTGTTCCTGGTTCTCCAATTGATTGAGCAGATATCATTCCAATAGCTTCTCCAACATGAACCATTTTACCTCTTGATAAATCTCGTCCATAGCAAGTAGCACAAACTCCTTCTTTAGAACTACATGTCATTACTGAATAAACTTTAATTGATTTAACGCCTGCAGCATCAATTTTATCACAGCCTGCCTCATCAATCATTTCAGATTTTTTAATAATTACTTCTCCTGATAAAGGATTTTTAACATCAGCAGCTGTTACTCTTCCTAATGCTCTTTCAGATAAACTAACAACAACATTACCACCCTCTAAAATTTCAGAAAGTTCAATAAATCCAGGATCATCGCAACTAACTTTAGTTATTGTTAGGTCTTGTGCTACATCACATAATCTTCTTGTTAAATATCCAGAACTAGCTGTTTTAAGCGCAGTATCTGCTAATCCTTTTCTAGCTCCATGTGTTGAATTAAAATACTCTAAAGCAGTTAATCCCTCTTTAAAGTTTGAAATAATTGGACTTTCAATAATTTCCCCTGAAGGCTTAGCGATCAAACCTCTCATGCCAGCTAATTGTTTCATTTGAGCAGCAGATCCTCTAGCTCCACTGTCAGCCATCATAAATACAGAATTTATTTTCAATCCTTCATCAGTTTTTTCTGTAGCTGAAATTCCCTTCATCATTTCACCAGCAACTTTATCTGTACACTTAGACCAAGCATCAACAACTTTGTTATATTTTTCACCTCTTGTAATTAACCCTTCAGCATATTGTGTTTCATAATCTGCAATTAATTTCTTAGTATCATCAATTAATTGAGTTTTATTTTCAGGGATTACAAGATCATCTTTTCCAAATGAAATCCCTGCTTTAAATGCGTGTTTAAATCCTAAATCTTTAAGCTTGTCACAGAAAATTACAGTTGTTTTTTGACCACAAAATCTAAATACAACATCAATTATTTCTGAAACTACTTTTTTAGGTAATAATCTATCTACTAAAGAGAACTTAATGTTACTATTTTTAGGTAATAAATTTGCTAATAAAAATCTTCCAGCTGTAGACGTATATTTTTCTATTTTCTTATTCCCTTGCTCATCTACAGTCTCGTATCTTGAAATAATAGTGCTATGTACATTTATTTGACCAGATGATAATGCAAATTCAATTTGATCTGAATTTGTAAAGTATCCAGCTGGTTTATCAGATATAGGTTCTTGTGACAGATAGTAGATACCTAAAATCATATCCTGACTCGGAACAATAATTGGTTTACCATTTGATGGAGAAAGAATATTATTTGTAGATAACATTAAAATTCTTGCCTCTAATTGTGCTTCTAAACTTAACGGCACATGCACTGCCATTTGGTCACCATCGAAGTCAGCGTTAAATGCTGCACAAGTTAAAGGGTGTAATTCAATTGCATCTCCTTCAATTAATTTTGGCTCAAAAGCTTGAACTCCAAGCCTATGAAGTGTTGGCGCTCTATTTAAAAGTACCGGATGCTCTCTAACTATTAATTCTAAAGCGTCCCAAACTGCATTTGTTTCTTTTTCAACTAATTTTTTAGCTTGTTTAATTGTTGAGGCTAAACCTAATTTATTTAATCTTGCATATAAAAATGGTTTAAATAGCTCAAGAGCCATTTTTTTCGGTAAACCACACTCATGTAATTTTAAATCAGGACCGACAACGATTACTGATCTTCCAGAATAATCAACTCTTTTACCTAATAAATTTTGTCTAAATCTTCCTTGTTTACCTTTTAACATTTCAGCAAGAGATTTAAGTGGTCGTTTACCTGTTCCTGTTATTACTCTGCCTCTTCTACCGTTATCAAATAGAGCATCTACAGACTCTTGAAGCATCCTTTTTTCATTTCTTACAATGATATCTGGAGCTTTAAGATCCATTAATCTTTTTAATCTATTATTTCTGTTAATTACTCTTCTGTATAAATCGTTAAGATCTGACGTAGCAAATCTTCCACCGTCTAGAGGAACTAATGGTCTTAATTCTGGTGGTATAACTGGTACAACAGTCATAATCATCCACTCAGGTTTTTGACCAGTTTCAATAAATGACTCTATTAATTTTAATCTTTTAATTGCTCTTTCTTCGTTAACTTTTGATTTGGTTTCTTTAATAAAGCTAACAAGATTTTTTCTTTCTAATTCTAAATCTAAATTTTTCAGCATCTCAAGAACAGCTTCTGCTCCTATTCCTGCTGTAAAACTTTCTTCACCAAATTCATCCTGGTATTTTGCTAATTCTTCTTCATTTAAGAGTTGATTTTTTTGTAAACCAGTTAAACCAGGTTCTATTACTATAAAGTTTTCAAAATAAAGAACTCTCTCTATTTCTTTTAATTTCATGTCTACTGCCAAAGCAATTCTGCTTGGAAGAGACTTTAAGAACCAAATATGTGCTACTGGTGTAGCAAGATTAATGTGGCCCATTCTTTCTCTTCTTACATTTGATTTTGTAACCTCAACACCACATTTCTCACAGATAATTCCTCTAAATTTCATTCGTTTATACTTACCGCATAAACACTCATAATCTTTTATTGGTCCAAAAATCCTTGCACAGAATAAACCATCTTTTTCAGGTCTAAACGTTCTATAATTAATTGTTTCAGGCTTTTTAATTTCACCAAATGTCCAAGATTTAATTTTCTCTGGGCTAGCAAGTGAAATTTTAATGCTATTAAAATTTTGAGCTTCTGAAATTTCGCTGCCCTTAAATAGATCTGTTAATTCCTTTTTCATTAATTTAGCTCCACATTTAATGCTAATGATTTAATTTCTTTAACTAAAACGTTAAATGACTCTGGTATTCCAGATTCAAAATTCTCTTCACCTTTAACTATAGTCTCGTAAACTTTAACTCTTCCTGCAACGTCATCAGATTTAACAGTTAAAATTTCTTGTAATGTATATGATGCACCATATGCCTCAAGTGCCCATACTTCCATTTCACCAAATCTTTGGCCACCTAACTGTGCTTTACCACCAAGTGGCTGTTGTGTAACCAAGCTGTAAGGCCCTGTAGATCTTGCATGAATTTTATCTTCAACTAAGTGATGAAGTTTTAACATATAGATTATTCCGACAGTAACTGGTCTATCAAATTTCTCTCCTGTTCTTCCATCCCATAAATAAGTTTGTCCTGATCCTGGTAGATTTGCTAGTTCAAGCATCTCAGTAACATTTTTTTCTTTAGCACCATCAAAAACAGGTGTTGAGATTGCGATACCATTTTGTAAATTTTCACAAAGATCTTTGAATTCACTCTTACTCAATTTATCTACTTTTTCGTTGAAAATATCACTTCCGTAAACAGATTTTAAGAATTTTTCGATTTTTTCAGTTCTTTCAATTTTTTTGTTATTTTCGTTTACTAAATTTTTAACTTGTTCACCAAATTCTTTACATGCCCAACCTAAATGTGTCTCTAGAATTTGACCAACGTTCATCCTACTTGGAACACCCAGAGGGTTTAATACAATATCAACTGGTCTACCATCCTCTCTATACGGCATATCTTCAACAGGTACAATTTTACTTACAACTCCTTTATTTCCATGTCTACCAGACATTTTATCACCAGGTCTTAATCTTCTTTTTATAGCAACGAATACTTTTACCATTTTCATAACACTTGGTAATAAATCGTCACCACTTCTAATTTTTAAAACCTTATCTTCAAATCTCTCTGTTATGTCTTGTTTCGCTTTATTATATTGATCTTTTAATTGAGCTAATGTTGCTTCATCATTTACATTTCCTACTGTGATTTTGAAGATATCATTAATTGAGAGTTTATTAATTGTCTCAAAATCTAACTTAGTTCCTTCGGACAAATCTTTTACTTTTTTAGTTAAAGATGATCCTGATAAGAATTGTGAAGCTCTTTGTTTAATACTTCTTTCTAAAATTTCTTCTTCAACAATTTTATCTTGTTGAACTTGCTCAATTTCAGCTCTTTCAATAGTTATTGATCTTTCATCTTTCTCAATTCCATGTCTATTGAATACTCTTACATCAACTACTGTTCCACTTGATCCTCTAGACATTCTTAAAGATGTATCAGTTACATCAATAGCTTTTTCTCCAAATATTGATCTCAATAATTTTTCCTCAGGACCAGATGCTGAGTCTCCTTTTGGAGTAACTTTACCAACTAAAATATCTCCTGCATTAACCTCTGCACCAATGTAAACTATTCCTGATTCATCAAGGTTTTTTAAAGCTTCTTCATTTACATTTGGTATATCTCTAGTTATTTCTTCTTCACCAAGTTTTGTATCTCTTGCCATTATTTCGTATTCAACAATATGAACAGATGTAAATACGTCATCTGTAACACACCTTTCTGAAATTAAGATTGAATCTTCAAAGTTGTAACCTTGCCACGGCATGAATGCTACGGTAACATTCTTACCTAAAGCAAGTTCACCCAATTTTGTAGAAGGACCATCTGCGATAATATCTCCAGATTTAACTTTGTCACCAACTCTAACTAGTGGTCTTTGATTTATGCAAGTATTTTGGTTTGATCTTTTAAATTTTTGAAGGTTATATATATCTACACCAGATTTACTAAAGTCTGTTTCCTCAGTTACTTTTATAACAATTCTTTTACCATCTATTTTATCAACAATTCCATCACGCTTAGCAACAATAGTTACACCTGAGTCTAAAGCAACATCACTTTCAATTCCTGTACCAACAAGTGGCGACTCAGGTTTTAATAATGGAACTGCTTGTCTCATCATGTTTGAACCCATTAAGGCTCTGTTTGCATCATCGTTTTCTAAAAATGGAATTAATGATGCTGCAACTGAAACTAATTGTTTTGGTGATACGTCAATGTAATCAATAGAGTCAGGTTTTGCTAAAAGAAAGTTTAGATTTTGTCTGCATGAAACTAGCTCCTCAGTAATCTTGCCATTTTTATCAAGTTTTGTATTTGCTTGAGCAATAGTGAATTTAGTTTCTTCCATTGCTGATAAGTATTCGACTTTATCTTGAACAACACCGTCTTTTACTTTTTTATATGGGCTTTCTATAAAACCATACTTATTAATTTTTGCATATGTAGATAAACTATTAATCAAACCAATATTTGGACCCTCTGGTGTCTCAATTGGACAAATTCTTCCATAGTGGGTTGGATGCACGTCTCTAACCTCAAACCCTGCTCTCTCTCTTGTTAAGCCACCTGGACCTAACGCTGAAACTCTTCTTTTGTGTGTAATTTCAGATAATGGATTTGTTTGGTCCATAAATTGAGATAGTTGTGAACTTGCAAAAAAATCTTTTAATGAAACTGTTAATGGTTTTGCATTAATCAGATCTTGTGGCATAGCTGATTCAACATCTAGAGTTGTCATTTTTTCTTTAATGGCTCTTTCCATTCTATAAACACCAATTCTAGCTTGGTTTTCAACTAATTCTCCAACAGAACGAACTCTTCTATTTCCTAGGTGATCAATGTCATCAACATCGTCTTTACCATCACGTAAATCCAACATTTTATGAATAATTGCTATGATGTCGTCATTTCTTAATATGGTAATTTTATCAGAACATTCTTGGTTTAATCTTGAATTCATTTTAACTCTTCCAACATCAGACAAATCATATCTGTCTGAGCTAAAGAAAAGATTATTAAATATTTGAGTAGCTATCTCTATGGTTGGTGGCTCACCAGGTCTTAGCATTTTATAAATTTCCGTGATTGCTTCGTCTTTAATATTATTTTTATCAGCTAAAATAGTTGTAAGTAGATAAGGTCCTTTATTTATAGAGTTTGTAACAGAAATTTGAAGTTTATGTATATTCGCATCTAAAATTTGTTGAATAATTGTATCATTTAATTCAGTCCCAATTTTAAATATACCATCTTCTTCTTCATTAACTTTAACATCTCTGTGTAAAAATTTACCAAACAATGACTCTCTAGAAACTAGTATGTCTTTCAAGCCATCATTAGCTAATTTTTTTGCATTTAAAAAATTAATCTTATCACCTAGTTTAATTACTACTTCACCAGTCTTTGCATTAATTACTTCTTCTGAGAAATTTTTAGCTTTATAGTTTTCAGGATTAAATTTAGTTTTCCATTTTTCTGTTTTTGGATCAAAATTATATTCTTCACTTTCGTAAAACTCATCTACTATTTCTGATTTTGTGTAACCTAAAGCTAATAGTAAAGTAGATGAAAAAATTTTCTTTTTTCTGTCTATTTTAAAATATAGAAAATCTTTAACATCATACTCAAAATCTAACCAAGAACCTCTATTAGGTATTACTCTACAATTAAATAGAAGTTTACCACTTGCATGGGTTTTACCTTTATCGTGATCAAAGAATACTCCTGGACTTCTGTGCATTTGGTTTACTACAACTCTTTGAACACCGTTAGTTATAAAAGTTCCACTATTAGTCATCATGGGAACTTCACCCATATAAACTTCTTGTTCTTTAGCTGATAAAATATCTTTTGTATTATTTTCTTGATCTATTTCATAAACAACTAATCTTAAAGTGCACTTAAGAGCCGATGAATATGTCAGACCTCGTGCTATACATTCTTCAACATCAAATTTTGGTTTTTCTAATCTGTATGAAACATACTCTAAAGTTGCTTTATCGTTTAAATCTTCAATTGGAAAAATACTTTTGAATACTCTATCAAAACCTTTGGTAAGTTCAGCTGCTTCAGGATTAAATTCTGTTAATTCTTTATAAGAATTTTTTTGTACTTCAATTAAGTTGGGAATAGATAAACTTTCTTTAAGTTTGCCAAAACTTTTTCTTATGTTTTTCTTTTCAGTAAAAGATAATTGCATTTATATTTATAAATACTGATTAAAAAATAATCAGTATTTGAATTTTTTCTATTTAATTTATTTAAGTTCTACTTTAGCGCCAGCAGCTTCTAACTTAGCTTTGATCTCCTCAGCTTCTTTTTTATTTACACCAGATTTAACTTCTTTTGGTGCTCCTTCTACAAGATCTTTAGCTTCTTTTAAACCTAATGAAGTAGCTGCTCTTACTTCTTTAATAACATTAATTTTTTTATCACCTGCAGAAACTAGCATGATTGTAAAATCATCTTTATCTTCTGCTGGAGCTGCACCACCTGCTGCTGCTGGAGCTGCTGCTGCCATTGGAGTTACACCCCATTTTTCTTCTAATTGTTTTGAAAGTTCAGCTGCCTCTGCAACAGTCAAACTTGATAAGTCTTCAATAATTTTGTTTAGGTCAGGCATATGTATTACTCTTTGGGTTGTGTTTCAGAATTTTCTGCGGACAAACTACTCATTTTTTCTGAATGTGCAAGCAAAATACTGATTAATTTAGATGCAGAAGCGTTCAAAATACCCACAATATTGGCTCTTGCTTCATCTAATGTAGGTAAACTAGCTACATTTTGGACACCGGCCTGATCTAAGACCTCATTATCCATAATTCCACCAATTAATTTTAAGTTTTCGTTATCTTTCGCAAATTTTGAGAGAATCCTTGCAGACATTATGGCATCCTCACCAAAAGCAACTGCTGTAGGACCAGTAAATAAATTTGTTAAACCTTTACACTTCGTTTTTTCTAAAGCTAATTTTGTAATTCTGTTTTTTGTTATTTTGAAAATTATTCCATGTTCTCTCATTTTCGCTCTCAACTCATCTAATTGAGTCATAGTTAAACCTTGGTAATGGGTAACCATAACAGCTTTGCTGTTTTCAAACTTATTAGTCATTTCTTCAATATAATTTTTCTTTTGTTCTTTGTTCATCATAACTATAACGATTTCCCTAATTTAACTTTATATGAAACTCCCATGGTTGATGTAGCAAATACACTTCTAATTAAATCACCTTTTAAAGTGTTATTTGATTTTTCTTTCTCTAAAGCATCTAAAATTGCATTGTAGTTTTTTAGTAATTGATCATCACTAAAAGATTTTTTACCAATACTAACTCCAATATTTCCATCTTTATCATTTCTAATTTCTACTTGACCAGATTTAGCATTACTTACTGCTTCTTTAATATTTTCAGAAACTGAACCAAGCTTTGGATTAGGCATTAAGCCTTTTGGTCCTAAAACTTTTCCTAATTTAGAAAGTTTAATCATCATTCCTGGTGTACAAATTAATTTTTCAAAATTTAATTCTCCACCTTTAATTCTTTCGACAAACTCATCACCACCTACGATATCTGCACCTGCATCTTTTGCATCTTGCGCTTTATTATCTTCACAAACTACAGCAACTTTAATTTTCTTGCCTGTGCCACCAGGTAAATTAACTACTGTTCTAATATTAACTTCGCTTTTCTTTTGCTTGTGATTTATCTGAAAGCTTAAATCTAAAGACTCGTCAAATTTAGTTGTACAGTTTTTCTTAAGTTCAGGTAGCAATTTTTCTATTGACTCAGCGTTCAAGTCTTTTGTCTTTTCAGGTAATTTTTTGTATCTTTTTGATGCCATTATTCTTTTACCTCAATACCCATTGATCTAGCTGATCCTGCAATAATTTTTATAGCTTCTTCAATATCATGTGCATTTAGATCATTCATTTTTTCTTTTGCTATACTCTCCAATTGTTTTTTAGAAATTGAAGCAACTATATTTCTTCCAGGCTCTTTTGAACCACCTTTAAGTTTTACTGCTTCTTTAATATAAAAAGACGCTGGTGGAGATTTAATTTTAAAATCAAATTTTTTGTCTTTATATACAGTGATTTCAACTGGAACAGGTTTACCTGCCATTGATTTAGTTTTGTCATTAAAGGCTTTACAAAACTCCATAATATTTACACCACGCTGACCCAACGCAGGACCAACTGGTGGTGCTGGGTTTGCTTGACCACCTTTAATTTGTAACTTTATAAATCCACTAATTTCTTTTGCCATTAACTTACCTTTTCAACCTGATTATATTCTAAATCAACTGGTGTAGGACGACCAAATATAGAAACTGACACCTTAAGTCTAGCTTTTTCTTCATCAATTTCTTCAATCATTCCAGTAAATGATGCAAATGGACCGTCTACAACTTGAACTTTTTCTCCTATACTGTAATCCACACCAGATTTTGGCTGAGCCACACCATCTTTGATCTGACCTAAAATCTTCTCTACTTCTCTATCTGAAACTGGAACTGGTATACCTTTAGTTCCTAAGAAACCACTAACTCTCTTTATATTCTTAATCATATGATAAATATTATTATCCATCTCGCTCTTTATTAATACATAACCAGGGAAATATTTCTTTTTTCTTTGAATTCTTTTCCCTCTCTTAACCTCTGTAACATCATGAGTGGGTACAATAATTTCTTCAAACTTATCTGCAATTTTAGCTTTATCTGCCTCTTCTTTGATTAAAGAGGCTACTTTATTTTCAAAACTAGAGTGAGATTGAACGATATACCAATTTTTCATTAAATACTCACTTTAAGTAAAAGTTCTAAGAAAAATTTTAAAACCTGATCTAAAAGAAGGAAAAATAAAGACATAACAACTGCCATTACAAATACCATTAAAGCACCTTGTAATGTCTCTTTCCAGGTAGGCCAAGTAACTTTGAAAGCCTCTTGTTTAACTTCTTGTATAAATTTTATCGGGTTTCTCATAATTTTATTAGCTCAAATTGGCAGGAGCGGAGGGACTCGAACCCTCAGCCTCCGGTTTTGGAGACCGGCGCTCTACCAATTGAGCTACACTCCTAATTTATAGAGTTACTCTATAATTTTAGTTACTACTCCTGCTCCAACAGTTCTTCCACCTTCTCTAATAGCAAAATTTAATTTTTCTGCCATTGCAATAGGTGTAATTAGTTTAACAGTAAATTTAGCATCATCACCAGGCATAACCATTTCTGTGCCGGCTGGTAATTCAACTTCACCTGTAACGTCTGTTGTTCTAAAATAAAACTGTGGTCTGTATTTAGTAAAGAATGGAGTGTGTCTTCCACCTTCATCTTTCTTAAGTACATACGCTTGAGCTTCAAATTTAGTATGTGGAGTAATTGAACCAGGCTTACAAAGAACTTGACCTCTTTCGATATCTGTTCTTTCAATACCTCTCAATAAAATTCCAACATTATCTCCAGCTTCACCTGAATCTAAAAGTTTTCGAAACATTTCAACTCCAGTACAAACTGATTTTTTAGTTTCTCTAATTCCAACTATTTCAACTTCTTCTCCAGTTTTAATTACACCTGACTCTACTCTTCCAGTTGCAACTGTTCCTCTTCCAGAAATTGAGAACACGTCCTCAACTGGCATCAAGAATGGTTTATCAACTTCTCTAGCCGGTTGTGGAATATGTTCATCAACAGCTTTCATTAATTCTAAAATTGAATTTTTTCCAATTTCATCATCTCTTCCTTCGACTGCTGCTAAAGCTGAACCTTTAACTATTGGTGTTTTGTCACCTGGGTATTTGTATGAAGTTAAAAGTTCTCTAATTTCTTCTTCAACAAGTTCGATCATTTCTTTATCATCAACCTGGTCTACTTTATTTAAGTAAACAACAATTGCAGGAATACCAACTTGTCTTCCTAAAAGAATGTGTTCTCTTGTTTGTGGCATTGGACCATCAGCTGCGTTAACAACTAAAATTGCTCCATCCATTTGTGCAGCACCTGTGATCATGTTTTTAACATAGTCAGCGTGACCAGGACAATCTACGTGAGCATAGTGTCTTTTTTCAGTTTCATATTCAACGTGTGCTGTTGAAATTGTTATACCTCTCTCTTTTTCTTCAGGTGCTTTATCAATTTGATCATAAGCAACTGCAGTTCCGCCGCCCGCTTGTGCTAATACATTTGTAATCGCGGCAGTAAGAGTTGTTTTACCATGGTCGACATGACCAATAGTCCCAATGTTACAGTGGGGTTTATTTCTTACAAATTTTTCTTTTGACATTACGTTTTTACCTCAGTTTATTTGTTTTCATTTTTCAATTTTATTTTCTTGGAGCGGGTAAAGGGAATCGAACCCTTACATCCAGCTTGGAAGGCTAGCGTTCTACCATTGAACTACACCCGCACAACCCCAAGAGTAACACTCCATGTTATCTAAAATTTTATAGAATGGTGGAGGGGGAAAGATTCGAACTTTCGAAGACCGAAGTCAACGGGTTTACAGCCCGCCCCATTTGACCGCTCTGGAACCCCTCCTTTGGGGAAGTGTCCCCTTGTTCAATAAAGCTTCAAATAACAAGCGTTTTATATATTTTATTTATGCAAATGCAACACGTGATTTAATAGGAAAATATTAAAAAAACCGTATAAAACAGATATTAATTTATGAATAAATCATCATTTTTCATTGTTGGTCAACACGCGGTTATTGAGGCTCTTAGAAACCCTAAAAGAAAAGTTTTAAGAGTTTTTTTAACTGAGGAGTCTAAAAAAAATATTCATAGAAAAAACCCAAATAAAAACATTTTAGAGGATGTCAAAGTTTACTTTAAATCTAAAAAAGAATTAGACAAATATACTTCTAAAGAACAATTAATGCATAATGGTTATGTTGCAGAAATTGAACATTTGGATCAACCAGATCTGAAAGAATTTATAAAAGATAAAAATAATTTAACATTTGTCTGTCTTGATGAGGTAACTGATCCAAGAAACATAGGTTCATTGATTAGAAGCGCAGCATCATTTGATATAGACGGATTAATAATTAAAGAAAGGCATTTTCCTCGAGATAGTAAATTGATGTATAAATCAGCTAGTGGATGCATGGAGCACATGAATATATTTCAGGTCTCTAACATCAATTCCACACTTAAAAATTTAAGAGAAAAAAATTTTTGGGTTTATGGTTTTGATGCAAAAGGTCAAAAAGATTTCACTGATATAAAGTGGGAAGGAAATAATATTCTTCTATTTGGATCAGAAGGATTTGGCATGAGACAGCATACGGGTAAATATGCAGATTTTTTTGTTAAAATTAATATTAATGAAGACATTGAAAGTTTAAATATATCAAATAGTGCTGCAATAGTGTTTCATCACCTCAGTTATATAAAAAAAAAGAGTTGATTATTTAACAAATAGTTAATAATTATTGCGCATGCCCTTGTAGCTCAGCTGGTAGAGCAATTGATTTGTAATCAATAGGTCCGCGGTTCGAATCCGTGCGGGGGCACCATCATTTACCATATAGGTTAATTTTTCTTAACCAGTTTGAAAATTCATTTCTATTCATTTCTGTATTTTTTGTTGATACAGGGTTTTCTGTTTTATCTTCTACATTTATTACTTCCATTAATAATATTTGATCTTCATAATTTGTGTTTTTTTTTGAATAATTTATTAATATTAAATCAGCATTTAATTTTTTTGACAATTTCCAAAGAGTAAGAAATTTTCTTTTATTCAAATGAAAGTATCTATTTGGGTGACTTGTAAAAGGAGTTACTTTATTTTTAAATTGTCTTTCGTCACAAAGCAAATATTCAATAATTAAGTACCTTCCAGTTTGTGAATTGGTCTGAATTCTATCAAAATTTATGCCATAGGTAGGATCACCCTTTAAACATTCTCTAACAAACTCATCTGCACTATCATCACCTGATAAGAGCGGTTTACTCTTGTACATTATACTTTTTTAATTCTATTTTTTATAAGTTTTATATATTTGTTTTCTTTTTCAATCCCTATCCAGTTTCTTTTCAGTTTTTTTGCAACAAAGGCTGTTGTACCACTTCCCATGAATGGATCTAAAACAATATCACCTTTATTGGAAGAGGCAGTAATTATTCTCTCCAGCATAGCTTCTGGTTTTTGTGTGGGATGAGCTGCTTTACCACTTTTATCTCTTAGTCTTTCTTTACCCTGAACAAGAGGAAAATTCCAAACATCCCTCATTTGTTTTTCAGAACCATCTTTCTGTTTATCGGGATTAATTTTTTTTAAATCTTTATAATTAAATATCCATTTTTTTCCTTTCACTGCCCAAACAATTAATTCTGTTGAATGAGTATAAACACGTTTAGTCATGTTAGGCATAGCATTGGTTTTTTGCCAAGTAATAATATTTTTTATTAGAAAACCAAATTTTTTTAAGACTACTAAAATTTCTCCAATATTATGAAAGGTTCCACAAACATAGATAGAGCCATTATCTTTTAAGACAGTATGACAACCTTTGATCCATTGTTCAGTAAAAGTGAAGTAATCTGGATCTGACATTTTATCCCATTTCTCATTAACCATAAACCAATCTCCTCCGGTTTTATTTCCTTGCCATTTAAGAGCATTTCCAGAAAGATTGTAAGGGGGATCGGCAAATACTAAATCTATAGAACTTTTTTTTATTTTCTTATTTAAAATTTCTGTGCAATCACCGTTATAAATATTATTTAATTTCATCAAAATTTTGAGTTAAAAGTTTTAAATTTATTTTCAATATTCAAAAGCCAATCTAATTGTTTATTATAATGAGTATCCATAGATTTTAATAAATTCTCAATTTCACTTTCACTAAAATTTAAATTATTTAAATTTTTTAAACAATTTTCGATAAATTCCTTAATTATATTTAAGTTTATAGGAATAATAGATAATTTTTTTCCTTCATAACCAGCGTCTTGATGTGGATTTGAATAAAATTGATAAACTTTGCTTAAATCTTTATCAATATATGGGGCTATGAAAATACAATAACTATTTTTTTTCGTCTTATTAATATGATCATTTAAATGTCTAGGCACAGACTCATCTTCTGCTTTTTTTTGACTTTTTCCTATTAGGGTTGTTGTTTCTACTATTAAATCAAAATTTGTATAATTGACAATTAAATCAGGTCCATTTCCAGGTGCTGTTGATCTTGGTAAACCTTCTGCGTCTAAATTTTTAACTGGTGCATTAAACTTTTTAAAACTATCAATGAAAAACATTAATCTATAAATTAGTCTCTCAGCATCAATTCCCATTCCATAAGTTTCTTTTTTTTTAATTAGATTACTTATTTCTTTTAAAATAATTTGTAAATTTTCTTCCGATTTTGATAATTTTACTGATCTTGAAACTATACTAGTAAAATCACTTGTTGTAGTTTTAAAAGTCTTAAGCTCTGGTAAATTTTTATCATTAAGATATTTTAAATAATCATTAATATCTTTATATTCTAATGCTTCACCTGAAAATTTAGATAAAATTTCTTTTACTTCATTGTTTCTATATTCATTAATATTTATATAAAAACCATTATCTTTAAATAAGTCAGTATAATAAAAGTATCTTCTTAAGTTGTCACCATAATCTTTACTGGT
>CACJFA010000014.1 GCA_902592545.1 uncultured Pelagibacteraceae bacterium
TATATTTTAAAAAATTTTCATATACTAAATCCAAAACTACTGGCATTGGTTTGAATGCTCTAGACATTATTGTTCCTGTTTCTAAATTTTTTATTTCAAAAATATTTTTTTGAAAAACCTTTGTGTTTAAATTTAATTTTTTTGAAACTTCCTTTAAAAAATGGCTTTTATGGTAACTTTTTTCGTAAAGATGCACATTCATATTATTTTTCATATTTTTTAGTATAATTGCTACGATTATCCCTGGCATACCCCCACCTGAACCTATATCTGTGGTTGTATTACTATTTAAATCAACAAAATCAATTATTTGTGCAGAATCTATAATATGGCGTTCAATTATTGCCTTTTTTGAAGCCGTATTTTGGCTAATTATGTTGATTTTTTTATTTTTTTCTAGAATCATCGATATATAGTTTTCAAAGTCCAAAAATGTTTCACGTGAAACATTTAAATGATTGATTCTTGAATAAGAATTTAAAATTTTCTGATCCATTAAGCTATATGCTTAATAGACTTTCTTTTGACATGTGACAACAAAATATATACAGCGGCAGGAGTTATTCCGTCAATTCTTAGAGCTTGACCCATTGTTTTGGGCTTTATTTCTTTAAATTTTGCTTTTACCTCATTAGATAAACCTGATAGCTCATCATAATTGATTTTATCTGGAATAATTAGGTTTTCGTCCCTCTTAAACGCTAAAATATCAGCTTTTTGTTTCTTTAAATATCCTCTGTAATGAGCGTTAATCTCCACTTGTTCATCAATTTCTTTACTAAAAAAAGGTATATCAGACCATATTTCCCTAATTTTACTCATATTTACCCCTTTTTGAGTTAAAACTTCGCTAGATGATCTCAATATTCCGTCTTTTGCTATTTTTATTCCAAAATTCTCAGCTTTTGATGGTGAAATCTTGGATTCACCCATTTTTATATTAATTTGACTAATTTGTTCAAATTTACTTAAATATATAGCTTTTCTCTGATCACGAATTAAACCAATATCTATTCCCTTAGCAGTTAATCTTTGATCGGCATTATCTGATCTCAAGCTTAATCGATATTCTGCTCTTGATGTAAACATTCTGTATGGCTCAGCTACTCCTTTGGTCACCAAATCATCAATCATTACTCCAATGTAAGCGTCAGATCTATCAAGTATGAATGGTTCTAATTTTTTAACAGACAAAGCAGCATTTATTCCAGCTATAAGGCCTTGAGCAGCAGCTTCCTCATATCCTGTTGTCCCGTTAATTTGACCAGCTAGATAAAGGTTGCTTATCTTCTTAGTTTCAAGGGTTAAGAATAATTCACGAGGATCTACATAATCATATTCTATTGCATATCCTGGTCTTAATATGGAAACGTTTTCTAAACCATTGATATTATTGCATATTTCTTGCTGAACCTCGGATGGAAGTGATGTTGAGATACCATTTGGGTAAATTGTGTGATCATTTAGACCCTCGGGTTCTAAAAATATCTGGTGACGAACTTTATCTGCAAATTTTACTATTTTATCTTCTATTGATGGACAATATCTTGGGCCTACTCCTTTTATACTACCTGAGTACATAGCACTCTTTGATAAATTCTTTTCTATAATTTTATGAACCTTTTCATTTGTATATGTCATTCTACATGACACTTGTTTATTTAAATTTTTTTTTGTTAAGAATGAAAAAAAATAAGGATCGTCATCTGCGAATTGTTCCTCTAAGTTTTCAAAATTAATTGTCCTTGAATCTAACCTTGGTGGTGTTCCGGTTTTTAATCTTCCAATTTTAAAATTATATTTTGCTAATTGTTCACTCAAACCTGTAGAAGGTTTTTCATCATATCTACCTGCTGGAGTTCTTTCATCACCTATATGTATTAAACCATTCAAAAAAGTGCCTGTTGTGAGTATTATCTTATTCGATAGAACTTTCTTTCCTTCTTTAGTTTCAAATCCACTTATTGAATTTTTATTAAAAATAAACTTTATAACTGGATCACAAAAAACGCTTAAATTACAGTAGTTTAGCAATATTTCCTGCATATATTTACGATAAAGTGATCTATCTGATTGGGTTCGTGGTCCTCTGACTGCTGGCCCTCTACTTCTATTTAACAATCTAAATTGTATACCTGATTTGTCTGCTACATCTCCCATAACACCATCAAGGGCATCTATTTCTCTAACCAAATGACCTTTACCCAAACCTCCTATTGCCGGGTTACAAGACATCTCACCGATAGTTTCTATTTTATGAGTAAATAGGGCTGTGTTAACTCCAAGACGAGCAGAAGCTGCTGCAGCTTCACATCCAGCATGACCACCTCCAATTACAACAACATCAAATGACAAATCATTTTTCATAATCCAAATCTATATGTGATTATATAATTTACAAGATAGGCTTAATTTTTTGTAAATAAACCCTATTTATCAACGCTTTTTGATAAAAAAAGTGCAAAAAACAAGTAAAATAGGGTATTACTTGCCGATACAAAAATCGTTGAAAATACTACCTAATATCTCCTCTACATCAACTTTTCCAACTATCATACCCAAGTGTCTAGTAGCTAATCTTAAATCTTCTGCAGCTTTATCGTAATCTTCGATTTCTTTTTTTTGATTAAAGTTATTTAGATGATCCAAACACTGTTGCAGATGTTGCCTGTGTCTTTCTCTAGTAATTAAAATATCATCGCTTGATATAAACTTGTTTTTTAATTTTTCTTTGATTGCATTTATTAGATCAACTAAATTTTCTTCTTCTTTAATAGACGTATGAATAATATTTATATCTTTAAGATTTTTTCCTAAATGATTAAACCTAAAATAATTTCCTATACCGGGAGGTTTGCCTAATTTAATATCTGATTTATTCAGTACTACTATTGTATTTTCAGAGTTAGAGTCCTCTAAAAATGGCTTAAAATCTAGATTTTCTGGGTGTAAAACTACTATTTTGAGGTCTGACTCCTCCGCTTTTTGAAGCGCTAATTTAATACCTTTTTTTTCGATCTCATCTTTTGAATCCCTTATTCCAGCCGTATCGGAGATGATGACAGGATAACCATTTATATTAAGATGAGTTTCAATTACATCTCTAGTAGTTCCAGCTATTTCAGAAACAATTGCTACATCACGATTAGATAAATAATTCATCAAACTAGATTTTCCAGCATTAGTGGGGCCAACTATTGCAATCTTAAAACCTTCTCTGATTCTTTCTCCAACTTTTTGATCATTTAATATTTTTTTAATTTTATTTATTACTTCATCTGAACTGTTTTTAATTTCATCTAAAATATTATTTGGTAAATCCTCATCTGGAAAATCTATTTTAGCTTCAACATGCGATAAAATTTTCAAAAGTTTTTCTCTTAAAAAATTAAATTGGTCTGCTGATTTTCCATTCATGATTTTAATTGCTTGTTGTCTTTGAATTTCTGTTTCTGACGAAATTAAATCAGCGATGCTTTCTGCTTTAAGTAAATTTATTTTTCCATTTTGAAATGCTAGTTTTGTGAATTCACCTGGCTCAGCTAATCTACAATTTTCTATATCTGAAAGAGAGGAGTGCAGGGCATCCACAACAGCTTTACTACCATGAACCTGTATCTCGGCCATATCTTCACCTGTGTAGCTGTCAGGGCCAGGAAAGCATATGATTATACCCTCATCTATTAGCTCAGAAGTGTTGATTTTGTTGATTTTTCTTAGTGTTGCAACCCTTGGATTAGGTACTTCCTTGCCAGTTAGAAGTTTGATTGCTCTAAATGTTTCTTTTCCAGAAATTCTTATTACAGCAATACCTGAAATACCAGGCCCACTTGATAGGGCATAAATTGTCATGAGATAATTATACTTGGTTTTTTACAAGTTGGTATCAAGAATGTTGAACATCTCAGATAAATATTTTACGTAAGGTTCATTAGATTGAATTGAAGACTTATAAATAGGTTTACTAGCTTGAGCAACACTTACTGTTTGAACTGGGGTCTTTTTATTTTTGTGGAAATTTAAGCATTCTGGATCCCACGGAAGATCACAAAATGAAATTATCTTTTTTACTTCTTCCTCTGGCGAATTTATAATCTTTTCATAATTTGCATCAAAAATGTCATCTTTAAATTTAGATTTCCAGTAGTCCATTAGTCTCGAATATAAAATATATTGCTCGGCTATATTTTTTTGATCGTACGCCCAAGACATAGTTGGAGATGAAAAATGATTTTTGAAAATTGATAAACAATTATCTTTTGGATTTCTAAAACAGTGAATTATCTTGCTGTTAGGAAAAAAAATTTTAATAAATCCAATCCACATAAAATTTTGTGGAGCTTTATCAGTTATAAAATTTGATTTAAAATTGTGAAAATTTATTAAATTATTATACTTTTTAAATATCAGATTTTCTGGATTTTTTATTTCATCAAGTATTTTTGATTTATTAAATTTTATACCTTCTAAAAAATTATTTTTTATAATCTCTGATAGATAATGAATTTCACCTGCACCCTCTACGGAATTGTGAGAAGCGACCATTTGTTCAATCAAAGTGGTTCCAGATCTTGGCATTCCACAAATGAAGATATTTTTATTTAGATCATTTGGTTTTGGCTTTATGATATCAATATTGTCGAAAATTTTTATAATATTATCAAATATTTTTTTTGTATTTTCTAGCAAATAAGTTTGGTCACGCTTTTGAATTGAATTTGCTTTTTTTAAAAATTGAAAAGAATTTTCATAATCTTTAAGATCCTCATGGGCTTTTCCTAAAGCAAAAAAAAGTTCTGTTTTTTGATTGGAATTTAAACTTTTATCGTCAATAAATTTCTTCATTTCAGCTAAATGCGTCTGATCTTTATTATAGTTAATCATTGTGCTTAAAAGCTTATGCGCATTTGTATTAGAGGGTTGAATATCAAGAATTTTTGAAAGATAATTTTTTGCTTCATTCATTTCTCCAATGCCCTGACAACAAATAGCAAGATTTAGCAAAAGATTAATGTTTTTGGGCTCTATTTTAAGACCTTTTAACAGTAATTTCTTTGCTTCTTGATATTGATTGATTTCTCTTTTTAAGTTTGCGTAATTATTTAAGGCTTTAACATTTGCAACGTCATTTCTAATAATTGTTTTGTATAAATTTTCAGCCTCTTCAAACTCAAATAAATTTTTATAAGAATTTGCTAAATTATTCATTGCTGCATAATTATCTTTTTGAGCAGATAATGCTTTATTGAAGCAAATAATTGATTTTTTTACTTGATTACATTGCTGTAAAATTAAACCTTGCAAATTTAAAAGATAAGAATTATTGGGAAATTTCTTGACTAAAATCTCACATTTTGACAATGCTTGAGAAAATTTATTTAAGCTAATTAAATTATTTATTTCGACTATTCTGTTTCTAAAATCCATAGAATAATTGAATAAAACATAAGAAATTAAGCCGGTTTATTCATAGAATTAAAAAACTCTGCGTTATTTTTTGTATCTTTTAGTTTTGAGTTTATAAACTCAATTGCATCCATTGTTCCCATTGGTGCAATTATTCTTCTAAGAACATTCATTTTTTGTAAATCATTTTTATTAAATAATAATTCTTCTCTTCTTGTTCCAGACTTAGTTATATCTATTGCCGGATAAATTCTTTTATCTGCAATTTTTCTATCTAATATTGTTTCGCTATTACCTGTTCCTTTAAATTCTTCGAAAATTACTTCGTCCATCCTACTTCCTGTGTCAATCAATGCTGTAGAAATTATTGTGAGTGAGCCACCTTCTTCAATATTTCTTGCTGCACCAAAAAATCTCTTAGGTCTTTGAAGTGCATTTGCATCAACGCCTCCTGTTAGAACTTTTCCTGAACTAGGTATAACCGCGTTATATGCTCTTCCTAATCTTGTTATAGAATCTAATAATATAATAACATCTTTTTTATGTTCAGTTAGTCTTTTGGCTTTTTCAATGACCATTTCAGCTACTGCTACGTGCCTTTGTGCTGGTTCATCAAAAGTTGAGCTAATTACTTCACCTTTTACGGTTCTTTGCATGTCTGTCACTTCTTCTGGACGTTCATCAATCAACAATACCATAAGATAACATTCTGGATAATTTTTAGCTATTGAGTTTGCAATACTTTGTAAAATCATTGTTTTTCCAGCTTTAGGTGGAGAGATAATTATAGATCTTTGTCCTTTACCTATTGGACTAACTAGATCAATAAGTCTTGGTGTTAGATCTTGTTTTTTTTCAACTTTTGTAGTTTCAACTTCCATCACCAATTGCTTGTCTGGATATAACGGTGTTAAATTATCAAATGCAATTTTGTGTCTAGCTTTTTCTGGTTCCTCAAAATTTATTTTACTAACTTGCAATAATGCAAAATATCTTTCTCCTTCTTTAGGAGCTCTTACTGGTCCTTCAACAGTATCTCCGGTTCTCAAACCAAATTTTCTAATTTGGCTTGGACTAACATATATATCATCTGGCCCAGGGAGGTAATTAGACTCCATTGCTCTTAAAAAACCAAAGCCGTCTTGTAATAACTGTAAAACGCCTACGCCAGTAATTTCCTCTTTCTCAGCAACTTTTTTAAGTATAGCAAAAAGTATTTCTTGTTTTCTTAATGTGCTAGCATTTTCTATACCAAGCTCTTCTGCTTGAGTAATTAGCTGTTCAGATGATTTTAGTTTTAGTTCTTGAATGTTCATGATTAATTTTTTGATAAGGACTTATCAGTTGATATTAATATATATACTCTTTTAGGTATTACAAGACAGTTAGTATAAAATTAAAAAGACTTGTAAAATAAAGGTTTTTTGACCATATTTAATAATTATTTTTAAACTCTTTAGAAAAATCATCAACTTTTGACCAATCTGTGAATTCATAAGATTGTGAAGTGTCTGTCGGACCCTTGGTAATGAACATAATAAATTTAATTATGTATTTATCAAAGAAGTTATAATTGGGGTAATCAACCTTCCCAGCAAACACGCCTATTTTATTTGGTTTCCATTTAGATAATCTTAAAAATTTATTTATATAAGGGTTTGTTTCAGCTGAATTTTTTTCTGGTTTTCTTGCAACAACATTTACTGAGAAAAAAGCGTTTTTTTTTTGATCTAAAGTATTTTTGTTTAAATTAATAAATTTGTAAAGTTCTCTAGAGTGCTTGCCATATCTAATGCTAGCACCAATTATAATTTTTTCGAAATTATATAAATCAACTTTTTTGGCATCTTCTAAAGAAAGAAGCTCTACAAAGTTTCCATTAGTTAGAAAGTTTTTTATTCGTTCACAAATTGTTTTTGTATGGCCGTCTGTAGTTGAGTAGATAATTAAAATATTGGACATATTTAAATTGCTTTATGATTTGTTCATCACTTGTTTTGGCATTTTTTCATAAAACTTTTTATCCAATTTATATTCTATATCCTCTTTATCTTGGGCTGAACCTTCTGCTTGTGTAAACGTGTATTTTGCAAAATCTTTACACCAATCCTCTTTGGTGTTTAAACATTCTATTGGATATATGTTGCCTCCCCAATCTTTTGCTTCATTTACAAGTTCGTGGCCTAGTTCGTCGGTAGTTTCGAGGCAGTCTGCAACAAAGCTTGGAGAATATATGGCAATTTCTTTTTTACCTTCTGTAATTAGTTTTTTCACCACGTTTTCGGTATAAGGGGTTATCCACTCCTCGGATCCAAAACGACTTTGGAAACTCATCATACATTGTTCTGGCCTTATGTTCTTTAAATTGTTTGTTATAAGACAAAACGTTTCGTAGCAGTGTCTGTAATAATCATCGCCTTTGTTAACAATTCTTCTTTTTTGCATGCCGTGAAAGGTAACTATTAAGTTGTCAATTTTTTTTCCTTCTTGCTGTAGTTCATTAATTTTTGAGTCAACTTGTTTTACAGAGTTGTCTATAAAAGCATGTGTTCTGTGAAAATTTGTAATAACTTCAAAGGTTGGGATTTTAACTCTTTTAGATAGCTCTTTTGCTAGTGCATCAATTCCTGAAGCTATTGTGCTTTCAGAGTACTGAGGAAACATTGGTATAACAAGCAACTTTGTTGCACCAATTCCTTTTTTTAAGTCATCTTCCCAGCTATCATAAACTTCATTCACATATGGGGGCGATAAGAGAAAAGCATGATTTACCTCAACATGCCCATTAGGATCAATTTTTTTTAATTCTTCTCTAACATTGTTTGTAAAATCTCTTGTATTGGTAATTAAAGGGAAGCTCTTTCCATCCCATATTCTTGCATAAAGTTTGGCAGATTTTTTAGGCCTAAAAGGTAATACAAAGAAGTTTAAAATTATTTTCCATAACCAGGGATTTATATCAATAACTCTTGGGTCTCCTAAAAATTTCCTAAGATATTTTCTTAAAGCCTTAGTAGTTGGCTCAGAAGGGGATCCTAGTTGAACAAACACAACTTTAGTTTTTCTTTTTGGGTGTGTATAAATCTGGTCCATATTAATAATTTTTTACTGTTTTTACTAAATACTCAAACATATTGGGATCTGTTTCTGGAAGTACTCCATGTCCTAAATTGAATATATATGGATGGTCTTTAAAAATATCGAGATATTTTGAAGCTTCTTTTTTTAAAGTTTCTTTGTCTGTTAATAAAATTTTAGGGTCTAAACCACCTTGTATAGGTATTTTTATATCTCTAAGTATCTTTTTTGGATCAACATTATAATCAATACTAACGGCATCAGGTTTAACAATTTCACAAAATTCTTTATAATTTTTTACTTCTCTAGGAAAACAAATCACAGGCACATTTAAAGATTTTACATAATTTACTAAATTTAAAGTAGGGGAATAAACATAGTTTGGTAAATCTCTCTCTTCCAATAAACCAGCCCAACTATCAAAAATCTGAATTACATCTGCACCATTATCAATCTGATTTTTTATGTGAACTTTTAAAAATTTTTCTATGATTAATAAAATTCTATTTATTAAAAATTCATCTTTGAAAAAATCTTTTTTTAAATTCTTTTTAGGTGATTGTTGATTAATCATATAAACTAATAGAGTCCATGGAGCACCAACAAAACCAATAGTGTTTTTATTGTTTAGAATTGGATCTGAACTAACTTTATTTATTGCCTTATAAACACGATGGATTTTTTCTACAAAATCAATTTCATCAATTTTAGCAATTTTATTTAAATCTAATTCCCCTAATTTCGGTCCAAAGTTTTTTTCAAATTTTACTTTTTGACCCAATCCATATGGAAGCATTAAGATATCTGAAAATATTATTGCAGCATCTAAATCAAATCTTTTTAAAGGTTGTAATGTTATCTCTGAAGATAAATCATCATTTAAACATAAATTAATAAAATCAGGATTTTCTTTTCTAATTTCTCTAAATTCTGGTAGATATCTTCCTGCTTGTCTCATGATCCATATAGGATTGAATGAAGTATCTTTATTAACTATTATTCTGTTCAAGGGTTTCATAAATAAGTATAATTAATTATTGTATTTGTAATATATCCTGTGAATAAAGGTGATTATTTTTTATAAACATTATATTCACAATTTACTAACATCTTATGTGATTAAAATTGTTTAAAATGAAGCTTTTTTTGTCATATTAATTTTTGTGGATTGTTTTGCCCTATTTATTATTAATGTTAATAAATAGCAGTTTTTACAAGGTAAATTTAAAAAATTTTAAATTGTGTAATTTAATTAAAATATTACAAATTTATTAACAATTTATTCATGACTAATACATATCAAATATATTTAATTTCTGACTCAACAGGCGAGACCTTAGATAGAATATTTTTAGCCCTAAAGGCGCAATTTTTAAATATAGAATATAAGGTTCATTCTTATTCTTTTACAAGGACAGAAAATCAAATTTTAAAAATTCTAGAGGATGCAAAAAAAAATGAAAATTCAATAATCTTATATACAATCGTGGATAATAGTTTGGCCAAATATCTTGCGAATGTGAGTGAGGATAAAAATATTCCATGTTTTGGTGTTTTAGGAAATTTAATTCTAAATTTTTCAAAAATATTAAATCAAAAAGCAACACACGAGCCAAGTGGCCAACATATATTGAATGAAGAGTATTATGATAGAATTGAAGCAATTCAGTTTACAATGAATCATGATGACGGAAATTTGATAAACGAAGTAAACAAATCGGACATCATTCTTGTAGGAGTAAGCAGAACAAGTAAAACTCCAACATCTATTTACTTGGCTAACAAAGGTTTTAAAACGTCAAACATTCCGTTGGTAAATGAAAATTCTTTGCCAGAGTCCCTTAAAAAAAATCCACAAATGACATGTGTTGTAGGACTAAGCACAGAACCAGAAAGATTGGCTGATTTGAGAAAAAATAGAATGTATTCTTTAAAAGAAACAGAAAATATTGAATATACAGATTTAGAAAATATTAAAAAAGAGGTCTTAGAGGCAAAAAAAACATTTCAAAAATATAAATGGCCCCTGATAGATGTAACGAGAAAATCAGTGGAAGAAACAGCGGCTTCTATAATTAAAATTCACGAAATATATTTAAATAATGTTAAATAAAATTATTCTCGCTTCACAAAGCAAGGTTAGAAAAGAAATATTGGATAAAAATAATATTAAATGCCTTGTTGAGCCTTCAAACGTAGATGAAGAGCCTGTTAAAGAAAGTTTATTAAAAGAACATGTAAGTTCAGAAATAATTTCAAAAAATTTAGCCGAATTAAAGGCAAACAAAGTTAGCATGAAAAAAAATGACGAAATAGTATTAGGAGCAGATAGTGTGATAGATTTGGACGGCGAACTGATATCTAAACCAGAAACCAGAGAAGAGGCAATGCGAATATTAAAAAAACTTAACGGTAAATCACATTTTTTAATTAGCTCTGTTTGTATATCAAAAAATGGATCTATGATTTGGAATTATACTGATAAAGCAAAATTAACCATGAAAAGTTTTACTGATGATGAATTAAAAAATTATTTATCTAAAATACCCGATGAAACTCTTTATGCATACAATGTCTACCAAATAGAAGGAGAGGGCAGAAGTTTGTTTGCAAGCATAGAAGGCGATGAAGATACAATTATGGGTCTACCTATTAAAAAAATTAAAGAATACATAAGCTTATTGTGATGAAAAAATATTTTGTAATTGGTAACCCTATCAATCATTCTTTATCACCTAAACTTCACAATTATTGGCTCAAAGAAAACAATATTGATGCCATTTATGATAAAAAAAAAATTGAAGAAAAAAATCTCCAAACTATAATTTCTGAGGTTAGAGAAAAAAAAATAAACGGTATTAATGTTACTGTTCCTTTCAAAAAAGCAGTAATACCTTATTTAGATAAATTAAGCCGAGAGGCAGAACAAACACATTCAGTAAATACAATAATTTTAAGTAATGACAACTTGGTGGGACACAATACAGATATAGCAGGGTTTACTAAAGCAATTAAAAATTTAAATTTTGATATCAACGGAAAAAAAATTTTAATTTTGGGAGCAGGTGGTGTCGTTCCCTCTATTATTTTTGCTTTGAAGAAAATGAATGTTTCAAAAATAATTATTAGCAACAGAACTAAAAAAAAAGCCGAAGATTTAAAATCACAATTTCGTAATTTAGAGGTTTTGGATTGGGGTGATATAAATGATTTTGATGTAATTATAAATGCCACTAGTTTGGGATTAAACAAAGAGTCTATCAATTTAGATTTTTCAAAATTTTCTAATAACAAACTGTTTTATGATGTAATTTATAATCCTGAAGAAACAAATTTTTTAAAAAAAGGAAAAAAGCTTGGTAATAGAACAGAGAATGGTAAATTAATGTTTATTTATCAGGCATTTGAAGCATTCAAATTATGGCATGGCATAGAACCACAGATCAATAGCGATACACTAGAAATTTTAAATAATGATTAGAATTGGAATTTTAGGAAATATAGGCTCAGGAAAAAGCTATGTTGCCAAAAATTTTGGATATCCTGTGTTTAATGCAGATCATGAAGTCTCAAAACTTTATAAAAGAGATAAAAAAATATTTAAAAAACTTAAGAAAAAATTACCAAAATATATCACATCGTTTCCAATAAATAAGAATGAAATTACAAAAGCTATATTAAGTAACAAAGTTAATTTAAAAAAAATAATTACTATTGTTCATTTAGAAATTAGAAAAATATTAAAATTATTTTTAAAAAAAAATAAAAATGCAAAGGTTATCATTCTTGATATTCCCTTATTGCTAGAAAATAAAATTAATAATAAAAACGATATTTTAGTTTTTGTAGATTCTAAAAAAAACGAAATAGAAAAAAGATTAAAAAAAAGATTAAATTTTAATCGTAAACTTATAAGTAAGTTCAAAAAAATCCAGTTTTCTTCCTCTTATAAAAAGAGAAAATCAAACTTTATTATTAAAAATAATTTTAAGAAAAAATCTTTAAATAAGAGTATAAATAAAATATTAAATGAAATTTTATAAATGAAAGAAATTGTATTAGATACAGAAACCACGGGTATTTCAGTTAAAGAAGGTCATAGAATTGTCGAAATAGGCTGTATAGAGTTAGATAATCTAATACCAACTAAAAATAAATTTCATTGTTATTTAAATCCTGAAAGAAAAGTTTCTGATCAAGCATTAAAAGTTCATGGTTATAACGATGAATTCTTGTCAAAGCAAAAAAAGTTTAATGAAATCGGAGATGAATTTATAAAATTTATAAAAGATAGAAGATTAATCATTCACAATGCTGAATTTGATTTAGCACATTTAAATAACGAATTAAAATTATTTGGAAAAAAACCAATAGAAAATGAAGTTGTTGATACATTGGTTCTCGCTAGAGATAAATTTCCAGGATCTCAAGTAAGCCTTGATGCTTTATGTAAAAGATTTAGAATAGATAATTCTAAAAGAGTAAATCATACTGCCCTGTTAGATTGTGATTTATTGTCTAAAGTCTATATAAATTTAATTGATCAAAAAGAACCTACTTTAGATTTTCAGAATAATTCTCGAGATATTAATGAGAATAATTTATCAATTATATCTTATTTCAAAAAAGTGGTCTTACCTACTAAAGATGAAATTTCAAAACATAAAAATTATTTAAAAAATAACATGAAAAAAAATTATTTTAGTTAAGTCTTTGATTGTATAGTTTTTCAAAATCTATTTTTTTTTCAAATTTTATGTTCAAATAACCCGAATCGTGTAACAAGTTTAAAAAAGATTTTTCTAAATCTGGATAAATTTTAATTTGAACATCGCATAAAATAATCTTTTCTAATTCTTCTTTTTTTTTTACTTCATCATCTACCTGAATCAGAGTTGCATAATTCATTTCAAAAAAAGACTTGTATTTTGAGTCTTCTTTATCTTCAAATTTCATAATTGTGTTTATCTCAATCATTTTATTTTTTAATGGTTTAGAATTTATTTTTATATCAAGTTGATATTTAGAAATATTATCTTTAACAAATATATAAGTTTCAGGGTTTTTTGTTTCACTAGACATGTCTTTTATATATTTCCCTAAAACTTTAAATTTTTCTGTCATCGTTTTCCTCTATATCTTCATAATCTCCTTCAATGAAATCTTTATTTTGTTTTTTTTTGTAATTAAACTTCTTTTCAAAAATTTTGAATATTATTTTTCTAGTTATTGGAAAAATTAATAAAAAACCCAATATATCTGTTGCAAATCCAGGTATGATTAATAATAAAGCTCCTAGAGCAATTGCTGCTCCAGAAATGACCTCATAAGCTGGCGATTCATTTTTGCTTAGTTGTAAAAAACCAGACTTGAGAGTATTTAAACCCTCATGTTTTGCATAATAAATTCCAATAATTGCTGTTGTGAATATGAGCAAAATAGTTGTAATTGCTCCTATTTGTGCACCAATTTTAATTAAAAGGAAAATTTCAATTATAGGTACTAAAATTATATAGATTAATATTGAGTTCATTTGTCCTTAATCTAAATTGCTGGTTGAAATTAATCAACAGAGTAATTACTATAAACCTATGAATTATAGTTTCGAGTATGTAGATATTATTTTGCTAGCTATGATTGCAGGCTTTATATTTTTAAGATTAAGAGGAATACTTGGAAAAAGAACGGGTTTCGAGGGAAAACCTCCCGCTCAATTTAAGGAGGTTTTAAAAAATATTAAAGTCGATAAATCATCAAAATCCAAAGAAAATTTTGATGATGAAGCTCAAAAAGAATTTTTAAAAGGTGCACGAATAGCTTACGAAACAATTATTACAGATTTTAGTGACAACGATAATAAAATTACAAATGCTAAGCCATTGTTAAATAAGGATATATTAAATCAATTTAATGAAGCGCTAAAAGAAAGAGCTAAAAGGGGTCATTTCGCAGAAATAACTTTTATTGGTGTAAATAAAGCTGATATTAAAGAGCATAAAAAAATTGGAAATATTTTAAATGTAACTGTAGATTTTATAGCAGAGGTCATTACTTGTATTAAAGATAAGGAAAAAAAAGTTATTTCAGGAGATCCTGAAAAAATTAAAAAAATATATGATACTTGGGTTTTTTCTCGAGATACTACCTCGGCAAATCCAAACTGGCAGCTGGTTAATATTCTAACTTAATTGAACGATAATATTTCAGATAAAGACAAAAAGGATTGGCAATCTTTTGTTTTAAGCAAAGACAAATTACCTAATAAAGATTTTAAAGCACAGAAAAAAAATACATTAAAAGTAAGATCCATAGATCTTCATGGATATACTTTAGAACACGCAAATAATACTATCGAGGAATTTATATTGAAAGCATATGAAGAAAAGGTAGGTAAATTAATTGTTGTTACTGGTAAAGGCATTCACTCTAATGTTGAAAAGGACCCTTATGTTTCTAAAGACTTAAGTATTCTTAAATATTCTGTTCCTGAATTTATTAATAATAATCAGAATTTAATGCGAGTTATAAATGATATACAAGATGCGACCATTGAGGATGGTGGTAGTGGGGCTTTTTATATCTTTCTTAAAAAAAATCGGTCTATAAAATAAATTTAGATAGATCGGTATCTTTAACTAAATTATCAAGATTTTTATTAATATATTCCTTATTTATTATAATCTTTTCTCCAGCTCGATCAGTTGCTGTAAAACTAATATCATCTAATATTTTTTCAATAATTGTATGAAGTCTTCTTGCGCCGATGTTTTCTACCGTTGTATTTACTTCGGAAGCTATATTTGCAATCGCATCAATTCCATCATCTGAAAACTCCAAATCTACATTTTCAGTTTTTAATAAAGCTATATATTGTTTTATTAAACTAAAGTCCGGTTCTCTCAGTATTCTTTTAAAATCATCACTAGTTAATGCTTCTAACTCTACTCTTATTGGCAATCTACCTTGTAATTCTGGGAGTAAATCAGATGGTTTTGCAAGTTGGAAAGCTCCAGAGGCAATAAATAAGATATGATCTGTCTTAATAGGCCCATGCTTTGTATTAACTGTTGTTCCTTCAATTAAAGGCAGCAAGTCTCTTTGAACTCCTTCTCTAGATACGTCACCCCCAACTCTATCAGTTCTTGCAGAAATTTTATCTATTTCATCCAGGAACACTATTCCATTGTTTTCAGTTGATAGTTTTGCAGCTTTAATAATTTTATCTTGTTCAATTAACTTATCTGACTCATCGTTTATTAAAATTTCATGAGATTCTTTTACGCTCATTTTCCTTTTCTTCTCTTTATTGCCCATTGATTTGCCAATCATTTCACCAATGTTTATCATCCCAACATTTGCACCAGGCATTCCAGGAATTTCAAATGAAGCACCACCAGAACCACTGTCACTTACAGCTATTTCAATTTCATTTTCATCTAAATCACCATTTCTCAATCTTTTTCTAAAACTTTCTCTTGTAGCTAAGCTCGCTTTTTTTCCCACTAGTGCGTCTAAAACTTTTTCTTCAGCTGCTTTCTGAGCCTGTGCAAAAACTTCTTTTCTTTTTTTTATTTTTTCCATTGATATAGCAATTTCAATTAGGTCCCTTACAATCTGCTCTACATCTCTTCCAACATATCCAACTTCAGTGAATCTAGTAGCTTCAACTTTTACAAATGGTGCCTCAGCTAATTTTGATAATCTTCTAGAAATTTCAGTCTTTCCAACACCAGTTGGCCCAATCATAAGAATATTTTTTGGCAAAACTTCATTCTTCATTTCACCTTTAAGAGCCTGTCTTCGCCATCTATTTCTTAATGCAACAGCAACAGCTTTCTTTGCTTTGTTTTGTCCAACAACAAAACGATCTAACTCTGAAACTATTTCTCTTGGTGAAAGAGCGCTTACTAAAGATGCTTCTTCTTTCTGAGTTTTTTCTTTAGGATGCAGTGGTGTAACGTTTGAATTATCCATTATATTTTTTCAATTTTAACATTTTCATTTGTAAAAACACAAATATCAGCTGCAACTTTAATTGCTTTTTTGGCAACTTCTTCTGCTGACATATCGTTTTCCATTAGTACTTTCCCAGCTGCTAGAGCATAATTTCCTCCAGAACCAATTCCGATTACATCACCTTCAGGTTCCAAAACATCTCCAGTTCCAGAAATTATATAACTATTATTTTTATCACCTACAGCCATTAATGCTTCTAATCTTCTTAAATATTTATCAGTTCGCCAATCTTTTGCTAACTCAACTGCGGCTCTCGATAAATTACCAGCATGTTTTTCTAATTTTCCTTCTAATCTTTCAAATAAAGTTAACGCATCAGCAGTTGATCCTGCAAATCCAGCAACTACATCTCTTTTTTCAATTTTTCTTACTTTTGAAGCAGTACTTTTAACAACAGTATTTCCCATACTTACTTGTCCATCACCAGCAACTACTACTTCGTTGTTTTTTCTAACTAGTACGATTGTTGTCATACTTAATAAATGGTAACGATTTTTGATACTTCAAGTGTTGAGACTGATATTGATATAGTTGGATTATGTATGTATACCATTTAAATTATATGACTAGAAAAGGAAAAGTATCTCGAAAGACAAAAGAAACCAGCATAAATGTTGAAGTTAATATTGACGGCAAAGGAAAGTACCAAATTGACACTGGAATAGGTTTTTTAGATCACATGCTTGAGCAATTATCAAAGCATTCATTAATTGATTTAAAAGTTAAAGCAAAAGGAGATACTCATATCGATCTTCACCATACAACAGAAGATACAGGTATTGCAATTGGTGAGGCCTTAAAGAAAGCTGCTAAAAAATTTATAGGTATTAAAAGATATGCGCACACAGTTATTCCAATGGACGAAACATTAACAAGGGTTGCTATTGATGTTTCAAATAGACCTTATTTAATTTGGAAAGTAAAATTGAAAGTTGAAAAACTTGGAGAAATGGACACCGAACTATTTAAAGAATGGTTCCAAGCATTCTCTCAATCTGCTGGTATAACAATGCACGTTGAGAATATTTATGGTGATAATAGTCACCACATAATAGAATCTTGTTATAAAGCTTTAGCAAGATCTTTAAGAGCCGCATTAGAGATGGATCCAAGAAATAAGAAAAGTATACCATCGACTAAAGGCTCATTATAAGTTTAATGAACGTCACAATTGTTGATTATAATTCGGGCAATATAAGCTCGGTCATAAATTCCTTTAAGGAAGTTGCTAAAGATAAAGTAAATATAGAAGTAACTTCAGATTTAAATAAGATTAAATATTCGGATAAAGTTGTTTTACCAGGGCAAGGTTCTTTTAAAAGTTGCATTGATGCACTTAATAATATTAATGGTTTAGTAGATGTATTAAACGAATTTGCAATAAGTAATAAAAAACCTCTTCTAGGTATTTGTGTTGGATTACAAATGTTTGCAGACATTGGTTTTGAAGAAACAGAAACAAAAGGTTTAGGGTGGATATCAGGCAAAGTATTAAAGATAGATAATCAAAATGGTAAATTTAAACTTCCTCACATAGGCTGGAACCAAATAAATATTTTAAAAGATAGTAAGATATTTAAAGATATAGAAAATAAGTCTCATATGTATTTTGTGCATAGTTATGAATTTATTCCAGAAGATAAAAATGTGATTTCAGCAACGACAGATTATTCATCAAATATTGTTTGCTCTATTGAAAAAGAAAATATATTTGGAACTCAGTTTCACCCAGAAAAGAGTGACAAGTCAGGGCTTATAATAATTGATAATTTTATAAATTTATAAAATTTAATTTATGAAAAATGATAAATTTGGTTCAGATGGAAAGAGTATTAAAGAATTGGTTGATAATGCAGATGATTTGTTTAGAGGGGATAAGGATAAAAAAATCAAAGCTCATAAAATTTATCAATCAATTTTAAAAAAAATTCCTAATTCACAAGATGGCGATAAACCCTATTTGGTAAGAGGTATTATAAGAAAAAGAATATGGGACTGTTTAAAAGAAATTGATCAAAATTTAAATTATTTTTCAGAGTCAGGACAAGACATGTTTATTAAAGAAAATTTTTTTAAGAATAAAAAAAATGGATTTTTTGTTGAAATTGGTGCTTTTGATGGAGTTCAGGGCAGCAATTGTTATTATTTTGAAAAACATATGGATTGGCAAGGAATTGCTATTGAAGCTTCTCCTTTGCAATTTGAAAAACTAAAAAAGAATAGAAATTGTAAGTTAATAAATACAGCCATAGGTTCAGATAATAAGAAAGTTGAATTTTATGAAGTAACAGAAGGATTTACTCAAATGAGTGGAATAAATAATATGAATTTTAAAAATAGTTTTGAAAGAATAAAAAAAAATAGCAATTCCAAAATTAATAAAATCAATATAGGATGTAAAACATTCGAAAAATTAGTTCCCAGTGATCAAATTATTGATTTAATTTCAATCGATATAGAAGGTAATGAGTTTGATGTTTTAAAATCAATAGATTTTAAAAAATATGAAATTAAAGTTATTATACTTGAAAATAACATTCCAAACCAATTAAGTTATTTAAAATTTTTTTTAGAAAAAAACTTTAGTTATTTTGATAGAATAGGAATGGATGAGGTATACTATAATCAAAAATATTTTAATTTAGAAAAATGAAAATATTCCCAGCAATAGATATTAAAGATAAAAAGTGTGTGAGACTAGTTAAAGGAGACTTTGATAACAAAACTGAATACGAAATATCCCCAGTTGAACAAGCAGCCAAATACAAAGACTATGGTTTTAAAAATTTACACATAGTTGACTTAGATGGGGCCTTAACTGGTGAAATGGTTAATTTAGATATTATTCAAGAAATAGTTACTAAATTTGATCTTAAAATTGAGATTGGTGGAGGTGTAAGAAATTTTGAAAGTATTCAGAAATATACTGATACTGGTGTTGAAAAAGTTATCTTGGGAAGTGCTGCCATAAAAGATAAAAACTTTTTAAAAAATGCTTGTCAGAAATTTCCAAATAAAATTGCTTTAGGTTTGGATGCTAAAGATGGTTATTTATCAGTGTTTGGATGGAAAGAAAATTCTAATCAATTAACTTTAGATTATTTAAAAGAAGTGAATGATTATGGTGTAAGTAGATTGATTTATACAGATATAGATAGAGATGGAATGAAGCAAAGTCCTAATTTTGATGAAACTGCTAAGGTTGCTAAAACCTCAAACTGCCCAGTAATTATATCTGGTGGAGTTTCTTCAGTTGATGACATTAAAAAAGCTAAGCAATTAAATAATAGTAATATCGAGGGGATAATAGTTGGAAAAGCTATTTATGATGGCGATATTAAATTGGATGAATTAGTTCAGGAATTGGATGCTTAAAAATAGAATAATACCTTGTTTAGATGTTAAAAATGGACGTGTTGTAAAGGGAATTAATTTTGTTGATCTAAAAGATGCAGGAGATCCCGTTGAACAAGCTAAAATTTATTCAGATGGTGGCGCTGATGAAATTTGTTTTTTAGATATTACCGCTTCAAATGAAAATAGAGACACTATTTACGATGTGGTAGAGAAAACTTCGAAGAAATGTTTTGTGCCTTTGACAGTTGGAGGTGGGGTTAGAAGTGTCGAGGATATCAATAAATTATTAAATTGTGGGGCAGATAAAGTATCAATTAATACTGCTGCAGTTCTAAATCCAGAAGTAGTTGTAGAAAGTTCTAAAAAATTTGGGTCACAATGTATTGTTGTTGCAATTGACGCAAAAAAAAATAGTGATAAATGGGAAATTTTCACTCATGGTGGAAGAAATAATACTGGAATTGATGCTATTGAATTTGCAAAAAAAATGGAAGACAGTGGAGCAGGTGAGCTTCTAGTTACTTCTATGGATCGGGATGGTACCCAAGTTGGTTATGATATAGAGCTTATGTTCAGGATATCTTCTATAGTAAATATTCCAGTTATTGCTTCAGGTGGAGTAGGGAATCTAGATCATTTAGTAGATGGAATCAAATTAGGAAATGTAAGCGCGGTTTTAGCAGCATCAATATTTCACTATGGCAAACATTCTGTAAAAGAAGCTAAGGAGTATTTGGATTCAAAAGGAATTCCTGTTAGAATTTAATATGCTTAATACACTAGAAAACTTAATTAACCTTGCAAGAGATAGAAAATCCTCTCCTGTTGAAGGCTCATATACTAATAAGTTGCTTACTGACAAATCATTAAGTAAGGAAAAAGTTTTAGAAGAGGTTAATGAATTGATTGAGGCTGTAGAGGAAAATTCCAATAAAATTCATGAAGCAGCAGATGTTTTTTATCATTTACTAATGTATCTTGAAGCTAATGACATAAAAATTGAAGACGTGATGTTAGAGTTAGAAAAAAGAAAAAAATGAGTTACGACGATAATAATATTTTTGCAAAAATTTTACGTGGAGAGATTCCTTGTAATAAAATATATGAGGATGATTTTGTTTTGTCATTCCATGACATCAATCCACAAAAAAAAATTCATGCTTTAGTTATACCTAAAGGGAAATATATTGATTTAGATGATTTCAGCCTGAATGCCTCACCGGAGGAGATGGTTGGATTGCTAAAAGGAATTAATATAGTTGCTAAAAAGCTTGGTATTTCAACAGAAGTAGGTAAGGGCTACAGAGCTTTAGCAAATATTAGCGATCATGGTGGTCAAGAGGTTCCTCACTTACACCTTCATCTATTTGGAGGTGAGCGAGTAGGAAAAATGGTTGAGTGATCGAAGAAGTTAAAAGAAATTATCTAGAAATAAACTCGCTTCAAGATCTTAAAGAAGGATATAAGCCCTCAGAAGATTATTCATTAAGTTTAATTGATCCAATTAATTTTCAATTGAATAAATTTTTTTATAAAACAATTGGAAAAAACCATAAATGGATAGATAGATTGTCTTGGTCAGAAGAAAAATGGATTATTTATGTTTCATCTGAAAAAGTTAAAACATATGTATTTAAATTTAAAGATGATTTAGTTGGTTTTTTTGAATTAATTTATCACCCAGAAAAAAATGAGACTGAAATTGCTTATTTTGGAATATTAGAAGAATACCAAAATAAAAAATTAGGCTCTTATTTGTTATCAGAAGCTATAAAAAAATCTTTTCAAAATAATGTAAATCGTGTTTGGGTTCATACTTGTTCATTAGATCACAAAAATGCTTTAAATAATTACATTTCAAGAGGCATGAAAATATTCAAAACTGAAATTTTAAATATTTAGTTCTGTGAGGGAATTTCAAACAATTTTTTTGATAAAATCCTATTTTTCCTTATTGACGAGAGAAAAGTTATATTAAAATTTTGATAAATATCAGTGTTTTGCCAACCAATTAAATCATAAGATTGACTATCAAAAAAAATATTTATTTCGTTATCCTTTTCTTGAATTGTAAAATTAATTAGATTTTCATTTACTATTCTTTCCTCTAGTTCAAAAATTTTACTTATTAAATAAGTTTTATCTAAAATTAAATTTAAAGGTGTTTTTTCAAGTGGATATCTGTAATAACTAGATCTAGTTTTTATTACTAATGATTTTCCGTTAGAAACTAATATTTTATTATTACTTCTTGCATATTCACAAAAAATTTTCTTTGGATATTCAATTGTACAATTACCATGCTCTATTTTTCCATTTATGTTTTGTTCAAATTTGAAATCCAGATTATTAGTATTTTTTAAATTTTGGATAATTCTATTTTTAATCTCTGCAATAGAGTTGGAAGTTAAAATAAGAAGAAAAAATATTAAAAAATAACGCAACATTAAAGTACATCTCTTTTACCAACATGATTTGCTTTACTAACAACACCATCTGCTTCCATCATGTCAATAATTCTTGCCGCTCTGTTGTATCCAATCTGAAGTTTTCTTTGTAAAAATGATGTTGATGCTTTGCCTTCTGATTTAATAATTTCTAAAGCTTGCTGATAAAGTTCATCTTTATCACCCTGAACTTGATTGTCTCCAATTTCCTTTTCATCTGCGAAGTTTAATATTTCGTCTACATAATCGGGCTCTGCTTGAGATCTTAAAAAGTTGTTTATTTTTTCGATTTCAATATCTGACACAAAAGGAGCGTGAATCCTTACTATACGGTTTGCAGAAGACATATATAGCATATCCCCTTTTCCTAGTAATTGTTCAGCACCTTGTTCACCAAGAATTGTTCGACTATCTATTTTAGATGTAACCTGAAAAGATATTCTTGTTGGAAAGTTTGCTTTAATTGTGCCTGTTATTACGTCAACACTAGGTCTTTGAGTAGCCATTATTATATGAATTCCAGCAGCTCTAGCCATTTGTGATAATTTTTGGATATAATTCTCAATCTCTTTACCCGCAACCAACATTAAATCTGACATTTCATCAACTACAACAACGATATATGGCATTGGTAGTTTATGTTTTGAATTATAACCATCAATATTTCTTACACCTTCTTTTGTCATTAATTTGTATCTACTTTCCATTTCTTTAACTACCCATCCGAGAACTGACGCAGCTTTTTTAGCTTCTGTAATTACAGGACATAATAAATGTGGAATTCCTTCATATGTTGAAAGTTCTAGCATTTTAGGATCAATTAAAATAAATTTACATTTATCAGGTGTATGGCGATAAAGTAGTGATAAAATAATAGTATTAATACACACAGATTTACCAGAACCAGTTGTACCTGCAATAAGTAGATG